>JAAZAR010000067.1 GCA_012514235.1 Actinomycetota bacterium | reverse complement strand
CTTACAAGCAGGGAGTCGCTGGTTCGAATCCAGCATCGCCCACCATCGTAGTCCACGCCTCTGGGGCGGCGCCTGGTCGTCGCCCTCAAACCTCCGCCGTCGCCGCGTCGTCATCATGGAGACGGCGTCGACGAGAGGAGTAAGGCGATGAGAGCCACGAGTACCATGCAGCGGGTGAGACCGGCCCTCCGCCGCTCCGGCGCCCGGTTGAGGCCGGCACTGCTCGCGGCCGCCGCGCTGGCGCTGGCGCTGGCGGCGGCCGCCGGCGCCGGATGCGGGGAGTCGGGCAGTCCGTCGCTGGAGGGCAGCGCGTGGAGACTCACGGGCTGGTCGATCAGCGGCCAGGACCCGAACGACTTCACCATCACCGCGGAGTTCAAGGACGGGCGCATGAGCGGCACGTCCGCCGTGAACCAGTACGGCGGGCCGTTCACCGCCGGCGACGACGGATCGTTCTCGGTCGGGGATCTGGCGAGCACGATGATGGCCGGTCCTGAGCCGGACATGCAGGCGGAGGCCGCGTATATGGACCTGCTCGACGGTGCGGCCAGCTTCGCGGTGGACGGCGAGACGCTCACGCTGTTCGATGCCGATGGGAGCGAGTCACTGATCTTCACGGCCGCCCACGAAGCGGTGCAGTGAACCCGAACGGGTGGCTCTGGGCAGCACCCGTGTGCGGTAGGCTACTGGTATGACCGGATCCGAAGTAGCCCCTGCAGCGACGGCCCCCGGTCTCGTCGCGGACCCGGCGGCCGTCGAAGCAGCGCGGGAACGCCAGTCGCACGTGCGGCACGAGTTGCGGGCACCCTTTGCGGTCATCTACCCGCTGCTGTCCATGCTCCTCGACGGGAGCGCCGGAGAGCTGACGCCGCAGCAGCGGGAGTACCTGGTCATCCTCGAGCGGAACATCGAACGTCTCGAGGCGCTCGTGAGCGGCGCCGCCGACAGCGGCTGGACGGAGTGCTCAGCCGCTCCTGTGGCGCCTGGAGAGATCGACCTCGCCGATCTGGCGGAGAGCGTCGTGGTGGCCGGGCGTTCCCTTGGGCAGACCGGACCCCCGGTGGCTGTGGAGCGTGGGCGTGCTCCGGTGCGTGCGTGGGGTGACCGCGACGATGCACGGCAGATCGTCACCGGCCTCCTCCGCAACGCGGTCATGTACGCGCCGGACGCAGGCACGGTCACCATCTGCGTCAGGGAGGGCGACGCGGACGGGACGGTGGCCGTGGAGGTGAGGGACACGGGGCCCGGGATGACTCCGGAGGAGCTGGCCCGGGCCTTCGACTTCGGCTTCCGCGGCGAGCTCGCGAGCCGGCTCAAGGCACCCGGCCTCGGGATCGGCTTGTGGGTGTGCCGCCGGCTCGCCGAGCGCAACAGCGGCCGAGTCGATCTTGCCGACCGCCCGGGTGGCGGGCTCTGCGCCACCCTTACCCTGCCGGCATGGCCGACCGTCGCCGCCGGCGAAGCGGGCCGTGGATGAGCGAGCCCCCGCCAGGCCGCTCGCGCGCCCCATCGTCGATGCGCTCTGCGACGAGGTCCGCTGACGCCCTGCTCGTCGCGTTCATGCCCCGTACCCATAGTGGGGTAAGCCCGACGGCACGGATTACTTCCTCCGGGGGTGGGCCGGACACCGCGATGGGGCGACGCGCGTCGGCGACGAGGCAGATAGGCTGAGGGCGTTCGTGGGCGTCATGGTCACGCGTGTGACCGTGGTAGAGTGAGCCCAGCCGAATCGGCAAGGCCGCGACCGTCGATGGGGCCTCGTGCCGACGACAGGGGAGGGAAACCTGGCAGCCAGCACGTCAACCGGCCGCGCGCCGCGCACTCTTTTCGTCACCAACGACTTCCCTCCGCGCATCGGCGGCGCGCAATCGTACTACTGGGGCGTCATCCGCACACTGGACCCGTCCGAGGTCGCGATCCTTGCGCCGGCGCACATCGACGCGGCCGCGTTCGACGCGACCCATCCGTACACTGTGGTGCGCTCCTCGACCTCGGTCCTGTGGCCGACCAACGCCATGCTCCACACCGTGGAACAGATGGCCGAGCGCGAGGGAGCGGAGCTCATCCAGCTCGGCCATCCGCTGCCCGCCGGGCTGCTCGGCCCGCGTCTGCGGCAGCGTCACGGCATCCCGTACGTGGTCTTCCTCGGCGGCGCCGAGGTCACGCTTCCCGGCGTCGTGCCGGGCGTGAACAACCTGCTCCGGCACGTGCTCGGCAACGCGTCCATGTTGCTGACCGTGAGCGAGTACACGGCCGCCGAGGCGCGCAAGCAGACCGGCGGCAAGGTGCCCGCGGAGGTGCTGCGTCCGCCGCTCAACGTTGACGACTTCGTGCCGGCCGACTGCGAGGAGGCCGCGTGCCTGCGCGAGCGCCTCGGCATCGACGGTCAGCTCGTCGTGTGCGTGGGCAGGCTGGTGCCGCGCAAGGGCCAGGACAAGCTCATCGATGCCCTGGCACTGCTCCGCAGCGAGTTCCCTCGCCTGCACCTCGTCGTCATCGGTGAGGGGAGGCTGGCCACCGGCCTGTACGACCGCGCGCAGAAACGCGGCGTCGGCGAGCGGGTCCACCTCACAGGCGCGCTCACCGACGACGCGATGAGGGAGTGGCTGCGTGCCGCGGACGTCTTCGCCTCTCCGTGTCGCAGTCGCTGGGGAGGCCTCGAAGTCGAGGGCTTCGGTATCGTCTTCGCCGAGGCCGCACTCGCGGGGCTCCCGGTGATCGCCGGGTGCTCCGGCGGCGCGCCGGAGGCCGTGCTCCAGGGAGAGACCGGTCTGGTCGTGGACGGGACCTCGTCGCAGCAGGTCGCATCGGCGTTGGCGTCGATCCTGCGGCGGACGCCGGAGCAGCGCCGCGAGATGGGCGCCAAGGGGCGCGACCTGGCGCTCTCACGGCACACGCCCGCCGTCGTCGGTGAACGGTACCGCGAGCTGCTGCGCAGGGCGGCGGCGCGATGACCGGCGGAGACAAGGCAGGCCGCCGGTTCGGTCTGCTCAAGACGGCGGCGTTCATGGGCGCCGCCTACGCCGCCGGCAGCATCCCCACCGGCAAGCTGGTCACGCGCGCCCTCACGGGCCAGCGGCTTGAGGACCTCGGCGACGGCAAGGTGGGTTCCTCCAACGTCGCCCGCAGCGTGGGGTGGAAGGCCGGCGCGCTCGTCCTCGCGCTCGACGCGCTCAAGGCATACGCGCCGGCGAAGGCTGCGCGGCTCGCCGGCGCCGGTCACGCCGTCACCGCTGCCGTCGGCGTCTCGGCTGTGGACGGTCACGTCGTCTTCGTCAGAGGGCGCGGCGCCGCCTCGGCGCTGGGCGCCGCCTTCGCCATGGACCCGGCGGCGATAGCGATCGGCTGTGTCCCGCTTGTCGGCGGGAGTCTGCTGCACCGCCACGCGCAGGCGGTGGCGGTGACGGCGCTCTCGCTGCCGGTGATCAGCCTCGCGCTGCACCGCAGCCCGCGACGTGCGCTGGGGCCGCTGGTGCTCATCACGCTGCTGTTCGCCGCGCGAGTCGTCGGCTCCCCCGGATCACCGCTGCCCGGTTCGCCCGAGGTCCTCTGGACGCGGTTCTGGCTGGACCGGGACGAGCGCTAGCCACGAGGGAGGCGTCGTGCGCGTCGGGCTCGTATCTCCGTATTCCTGGACCGTCCCAGGTGGGGTCAACCATCACGTCGAGCATCTCGCCGAGGAACTCGAGGAGCGCGGGCACGAGCCGTGGATCGTTGCGCCGGTGGGCGCAGTCACGCCGGCGCGCAGGTCGGTCGACAGTCGCCGGCAGGCCATGGCCGAACGATTCATCCCGATGGGCCAAGCCGTTCCCGTCCCGAGCAACGGCTCCCTCGCGTATCTGAACTTCTCGCCACAGGTCTTCGCGCGCATGGACCGCGCCATCAGGTACGGCCGGTTCGACGTGCTGCACGTGCACGAACCGGCCACCCCCATCGTCTCCGGGTTGGCGGTGCTCATGGCGACCTGCCCGGTCGTGGGCACCTTCCACGCGGCGCTTGAGGAGTCGCCGTTCTACGACAACTTCAAGCCGGTGGCTGCGGCGATCATCCGCCGGCTGGATGTGCGGGTGGCCGTGAGCGAGGCGGCCCGTTCCTTCCCCCAGAGTCGTTTTCCCGGCAGCTACCGGATCATCCCCAACGGGGTCGCCGTGGAGAAGTACGCCCCGGCGCTGCACGCATCCAAGGTACGAGGCAGGATCCTGTTCGTCGGCCGTGCAGAGCGCCGCAAGGGTCTCGGAGTGCTGCTCCGGGCGTTCGCCCTCCTGCGGCAGCGCCTGCCGCACGTCAGCCTGGTCGTCGCCGGCGCCACCCGTCGACAGGTCCTCGAGACCGATCGCAACGGCAGCAGTCTGCCCGTCGACATGAGTGGTGTGGAGCCGCTCGGATGGGTCGACGACGCCGAGAAGGTCGCCCAGCTCGGCATGGCGGAGATCGCCTGCGCCCCCTCTTTGGCCGCGGAGAGCTTCGGCATCGTGCTCGCGGAGGCGATGGCCGCGGGCGTGCCGGTAGTCGCTTCTGACCTGCCGGGGTATCGAGCCGTGCTGCGCGGCGGCCGGGCCGGGCGGCTCACGCCGCCCGGCGACCCCGTCGCGCTCGCCGACGCCCTGTACGACGTGCTGCAGCACGAGGAGGAGCGGCGGCGTCTGACCGCCGCCGGCTGCGCCGCCGCCGCGGAGCTCTCCTGGAGACGCGTCACCGACAGCATCATCGAGGCGTACGAGGAGGCCCTCTCCGTCCCGAACGTGCGCGGTCGGCACGGCCTGCCGGGCAGGCCGTGGTTCGGCCGTGCCGTGGTCGACTACGCCTCCTGGGCCCTGAGGACCGGGTACTCGCACAGGCGCGCCGTCATGCGCGACGGGACGCCCCCGAGCTGACCCCCGCCTCACCGCCGCCGGCACCACCGCGTGCACGCCTGAGGCTCCGCGGTCAGTCCCGCCAGTCAACGGGACCCCTGTGCCTTCTCCCGCGATGCGGGCAGTCTCTTCGTAGGCCGCGTCTTCAAAGAGGTTGTTCCATGGATTTGCAGCGCAGACCTTTCAGCCGATTCCAGGTGCTCATGTCCGGCAGACCGGCGTGGGCTCTGGATCACAAGAGTGTCCCCTTCTACTTCGACGGGCTCCGGTTCTGGCGCCGGACGGCGGACGGTCGTGGCAAGGTCATGACGTCCTGGCAGGCGCCGCAGTTCGGATGGGTACACTCACCGGCCTGCCGGTGCGGGCTCTGCGTCCACGGCGCCGCCGCGGGTCGGCAGGACGAACGACCCGCGGCATGAGAGCGGACCGGACCCTTCTGCAGAAGTCCGCCTGTCACGGCGGGGTGGGTGCCGACAGTCTGTTCGTCATCCACGACGCGCGCGAGGCGCTGGGGTGCTGCGGCACCGGGTAGAGGAGGTCTGAGGGCCGGCGGCTCGCCGTTTTGCCGCACCGTCGGCCGTATGCTAGACTCCGCATTCGCTGCATCACGGCCGGTCGCTCCCGTGACCGGCCGTCAGCGTCCTGTCGCGGGGGCGTAGCTCAGCTGGTTAGAGCGCCGGCCTGTCACGCCGGAG
>JAAZAR010000117.1 GCA_012514235.1 Actinomycetota bacterium | reverse complement strand
CTCACGAAGAACATGATGACGAAGTACAACAGCAGAGGGATGGCGATGCGCACGACGTCGAGCGGCAGCTGCACGATGAGATCGCCCTTGAGGCTGAACATCACGAAGATGGTGAACAGCAGGGCGACCAGGGTGAGCGGGCTGATGCGCGGGATGAAGCGCCGTTCGTACCGCTCCCGGCCCTTGCTCCTGAGCCCGATGAAGCGCGTCGCCATGCCGGCCAGGAACGGGATGCCGAGGTAGACGAAGACGCTCTTGGCGATCTGGCCGATGGTGACGTCGACTGTGGCGCCCTCGAGCCCGAAGAGCGGCGGCAGCCTGGTGACGAAGAACCAGGCGAACAGGCTGTAGAAGAGCACCTGGAAGACGCTGTTGAAGGCGACGAGGCCCGCGGCGTACTCCGTGTCACCGCGGGCCAGCTGGTTCCAGACGATCACCATGGCGATGCAGCGGGCGAGGCCCATCATGATCAGGCCGACCATGTACTCCGGGTAGTCCTGAAGGAAGGCGATCGCGAGAAAGAACATCACGAACGGCCCGATGAGCCAGTTCTGCACGAGCGAGAGCCCGAGGATCCGGTAGTCGCGGAACACATCGCCCAGCTCCTCGTAGCGCACCTTGGCGAGCGGCGGATACATCATCACGATGAGCCCCACGGCGATGGGGATGTTGGTGGTGCCCACCGACCACTCGTCGATGAAGGAGGGCAGCGCATCGAAGGCCCAGCCCAGACCGACACCTGCGAACATGGCCAGGAAGATCCACAGCGTGAGGTAGCGGTCGAGGAACGAGAGCCTTCGTGTCAGGCTGGGGGAGCCTGCGACACCTGTCGTCATGGTCTCTCCGTCAGCTCGAGCTGCTGTGCCGCGTCCGGCCTTGCCGTTCATATCAAAGTCTGATGGTATGATGCTCACATCAAGGTACGTTGATGTCAACGTGAGACGTCAGTCGACGGAGGAGCCCCGTGGCGGTAGACACAAGGGACGTCGAAGGGCTGGCGCGCATCGCCAAGGCGCTCGCCGACCCGATCCGGCTGAGGATGCTCGACATGCTCTCTCAGGGCCGCGGCTGCTGCGACCTGCCCGACGTCTGCACGCGAGGCGTGCCGGGAGAGGGCACGCCGGCCGGCATCTGCGTCTGCGAGTTCCAGGAGCAGTTCGGCCTCGGCCAGTCCCGCACCTCGTACCACCTGCGCGTGCTCAGAGAGGCGGGGCTCGTGGCCGAGGAGATGCGCGGCAAGTGGACCTTCTACGAGCTCGACAGGGAGGCGCTCGGGCGGGCGCTCGGCCTCCTGCATGAGCTCGCCGGCGAATGACACGCGACCAGGGGATCGATTCGATGAGTGAGAACAGCTGCTGCGGGCCTGCCGCGGCACCAACGCCGCCGGCCGCTTCCTGCTGCGGGCCTGCGACCGAATCGGCCGCCCCCGCCGCTTCCTGCTGCGGGCCCGCTGCGGAGCCGGCGGCTTCGGCCGCCTCGTGCTGCTGCGGCCCGGCGAAGGCGACGCGCGAGCCCGAGAAGGCTGCCGGCACGAGCGCCTGCTGCGGCGCCTCTCCGCGCCGGGCGGACTACACCTACGGCCCGGCGCCCTACGTGATCGGCGAGGTCCAGACGCCGGCCGGACCGGTGCCGAGGCTCTCGACGGAGCTCACCCGCTCGGATCGTCTCGGCGCCTGGCAGATGCGCTGGGGCATCGGCCGCGACGACTACCGGGTGCGGCCCGGCCTCTATGCTATCGGCGATCCTGACGCGAAGTCGCCGGTCCTGGTGACCGCCAACTACAAGCTGACCGTCGACGCGCTTCGCAGCGCCCTCGCCGGCCTCGACGCCTGGGTGCTCGTCGTCGACACCGTCGGCATCAACGTCTGGTGTGCTGCCGGCAAGGGGACCTTCTCCGCCGAGGAGGTCGCGCGCGTCGTCGAGGCATCGCGCCTCTCTGAGGTCGTCGAGCACCACCGTCTGGTCCTGCCGCAGCTCGCCGCTCCCGGCGTGGCGGCGCACCGCGTCAAGGAGGCGTGCGGCTTCCGGGTCGTCTACGGGCCCATCCGCGCCGCCGATATCCCGCGCTTCCTCGACGCCGGCATGAAGGTCGACGCCGAGATGCGCACCGTCTCCTTCGACTTCGGCGAGCGTCTCGTCCTGGCACCGGCCGAGCTCAACTACCTCTGGGACCGCCGCCTGCTGCTCGCCTACGCCGGCGTCATCGCCGCCTCGGGCATCGACAGGGACGGGATCTCCCTGCGCCGCGGCCTGCGCCGCGGCCTGCCGGTGATCGGCGCGGCCGGGCTGGCCGTGCTCGCCGGCGGAGGGATCACGCCGCTCCTGCTGCCTTGGCTCCCCGGGCGCGCGTTCTCGCTCAAGGGAGCGACGGCGGGTGCCGGCGTGGCGTTGGCGACCGACGCCGTACTGCGCGGACGCCTTACCCCGGCAGCACGGCTCACGCTGCTCGCAGGGGTCCCGGCGCTCGCGTCCTACGTCGCGATGAACTTCACCGGGTCTTCGACGATCACCTCGCCGTCCGGCGTGCAGCAGGAGATGCGCCGCGCGCTTCCCCTGCAGATGACGGGGGCCGCAGTGGCCGTCGGGGGCTGGCTCGCGAGCAGGCTCGGGAGGTGAGACGGATGCCCCAGCTCCGCTACATCGAAGATCCGATCACCCTGGAGCTCAACGCCTCGCTCTGCAACGGATGTGGACTCTGCCTCGACGTCTGCCCGCGAGCGTGCTTCGCCATGGAGGCGAAGCGCGCCAGGATCGTCGACCGGGGCACCTGCCTCGAATGCGGGGCGTGCGCGCTGAACTGCCGGCCCGGGGCGATCACGGTCGAGGCCGGAGTCGGCTGCGCTGCGGCGATCATCAAGGGATGGATCACCGGCAGCGAGCCGAGCTGCGACTGCGGTTGACCCGTGTCGCACGTCAGGTGCCGACGACGTCAAGCGCCTCTCCGCACGCCTCGCAGGTCGGCGGGTAGGCGCCGCCCCACTCGTAGTCGGCAGGGTCGTAGTCGGCGCCGCACCTCCGGCAGTGGGAGAGCCTGGGACCGGGCGACGCCGGCAGCGACCCGCTTCCGGACCAGAGGCTGCGGCTGAGCGGGCGCGCGGCGACGATGAGCAGGACTCCGACGACGATGCCGGCGGCGCCGACGACCAGCTGGGGAGCGACGCCGCGCAGGGTCTCTCCCGCGCCGAAGTCGGCCGGCGACTCGGCGTACCGGACGAAGCGCATCGCGGCGCCGAGCAGCGCCATGATCCCGGTCACGATCGTGCTCACTCCGATGAGCAGCAGGGCCGACGCGCAGCAGGGAGGGGCCGTCGAGGCGCACCCGAGGACGATCGTCGTCGAACCAGTGTGCCGCGAGTTGCCGGCGGCGGGCGATCAGCCAGACGCCGAGGAGGGCAACCGCAAGAGCGGGCACGAGGGAGACCGGCACGGCGACAGGGCGACGGACTCCGCCACCACTGCCGTAGAGGGCCACGTTGACGAGCCGATTCGCTTCACAGACCACTCACCTTTCGTGCACCTGACGCACCGCGGACCAACCAGCTCGACCATCCGCACCACCCCGACCGCCTCCGGCAAGCGCATCCAGCTGGACACGACGCACACCCTCTCGTTCTACTCGGGAGACGCGAGCGAGATCGCACCAGGGCAGATCAGCGCCTTCACCTACGGCGGGGGCGGCGGCTACCTGTACCTCACCGGGCCGAAGGTCACGGGGCAGGTCACGACCTCGTACATCTCCCTGCACGGGACGGCGACGCGCAAGGACATCCTGCTCGCCGCGCTCGGCGGCGCGAGCGTCACCATCGGCGCGGCGGCCACCCCGAACCAGGTGACCATCAGCGGAGACTTGTACGTGTCCGGTAACGCGACGGTCAACGGCCAGCTGACGGTGAACGGCGCCACCGTCTTCTACGGCACGAACTACTTCGACAACGCCCAGGTCACCCGCGACTGCAATGTCGGCGGGCGCATCTACCCGACCACGAACTGCGCCAGCGGCATCAGCGCAGACGGGGTGTGGATCAACGACCTGAACACCCCGTCCCGGCGCTGGAAGCTCTACATGACGAACGCCCCCGGCACCTACCAGCTCTACGCCCGCTACGGCAGCGCCGGCACCGAGTACCGCAACATCGGCCCGTAAGGAAGGACCCCCATGGCAGACGCGCAGACCGTCATCCGCGACCTCGGCCAGCAGGTCGCGCAGCTCACCGTCGACAAGGCCATCCTGCAGGCCGACCT
>JAAZAR010000019.1 GCA_012514235.1 Actinomycetota bacterium | reverse complement strand
GGCAGAGCGTTGGTGACGATGGTCGACGACAGGATGGCGGCGAACATGCCGAGCAGCAGCCCGGACAGCGCCTCCATGATCTGCCGGTGGGTCATCGGAGCGTCTCCCGAGGAGCCTCCCCCGTGCTTGGCATGAGCCCGCACACCACTGGGTGTGGTCGTTGCCATGGGCGTCCTTCTCTTAGGTGCTTGCGGATGTACGGACGGTCTCTTCGCGTGCGGGAGGCACCGGCCGGGGCGCGGCGCGGCCCTCGCCGAAGCTGTCCCTGAGCCGGGCCAGCAGCTCGGTCAGCAGGCCGACCTCCTCCTCGGACCAGCCGTCCAGGCGCTCGGCGAGGAGCTCGGTGGTCCGCCGGAACAGCTCGTCGAGCCGGTCCTGGCCGGCGGGGGTGAGCCGCAGGATGCGGGACCGTTTGTCGGCCGGGTCGGCGGAGCGCTCGATCCAGCCGCGCTCGGCCAGATGGGCGACGTGGCGGCTGGTGACGGACAGGTCCACGGAGAGCAGCTCGGCGAGTTTGCTCATGCGCATGGCGCCGTGGCGGCCGAGGACCGTCAGGACGGACGCGGAGCCGCCGTGGCAGTCGGCCGGCATGAGCCGGTTCAGCTCGCGCTTGATGACGCCGAAGGCGCTGAACTGCCGGACCAGCTCCTCGTACCGCGCCGGCTCGGCCATGACACCTCCCATTTCGTTGCTCGAAGCAACCATAAAGATCGATGGTTGCTACAGGCAAATAAAATGGGGCGGCGGGGTGCAAAAAGTTGACAAAGGCAAGTAATCGCGCGAGTAAACACGCAGGTCGCGTGGGTGGGCGGCCCGCGCGGCCCGCACTCCCGCTGCCGCCGGTGCGCTCCTCCCCTGCCCCGCTTGGGCCGTCCGTCGGTGATTCGCTAGGGTCTCGTGCCATGGCTGACACCCAGGGCCCGCAGGGCCAGCACGACCCCGCCGGCAGCACCCAGATGTTCCGCGCGTTCGTCGATGAGGCACCCCAGGGACGGCAGGCCGCGTCCGTGGGCTCCGGGCCCCGGATCGGGCTGATCGTCGGCGTCGTCG
Source organism: Actinomycetota bacterium (assembly GCA_012514235.1). GTDB lineage: Bacteria > Actinomycetota > Thermoleophilia > UBA2241 > UBA2241 > CAIXSE01. The sequence goes on along the minus strand of JAAZAR010000019.1, from coordinate 1,145 downwards.
TGGCCGTGGCGGTCGTCGCCGCCGTCGCCTGGCTCGCGCTGAAGTAACCGGCGCCGGCCGGCACGACACCCCGGCCCGCGACAACGCGGCGGCCGCCGTTGCGCCCCTGCGGGACGCCCCGGCGGCCACGAATCCGCGATCCCCGTAGGGGAATCCGCCCGCGGAGCGTCCTCGTCGGCGCTCCGCGCTGCGCGCTGCCTCAGTCCGAGATGAGGCCCTCCCGCAGCTGGGCGAGGGTGCGGGTGAGCAGCCGCGAGACGTGCATCTGGGAGATGCCGACCTCCTCGCCGATCTGCGACTGGGTCATGTTGGCGAAGAAGCGCAGCATGATGATCCGCCGCTCGCGCGGCGGCAGCTTGGCGAGCAGCGGCTTGAGCGACTCCCGGTACTCCACGCCCTCCAGCGCCGTGTCCTCGTAGCCGAGGCGGTCCGCGAGGGAGCCCTCGCCGCCGTCGTCCTCGGGGGTGGGGGAGTCCAGCGAGGAGGCCGTGTACGCGTTGCCGACCGCGAGCCCGTCGACCACGTCCTCCTCCGACACGCCCAGCACGGCGGCGAGTTCGGGAACCGTGGGGGAGCGGTCCAGCTTCTGGGACAGCTCGTCGCTGGCCTTCGTCAGCGCCAGGCGCAGCTCCTGCAGCCGGCGCGGCACCCGCACCGACCACGACGTGTCGCGGAAGAACCGCTTGATCTCGCCGACAACCGTCGGCATCGCGAACGTCGGGAACTCCACGCCCCGTTCGCAGTCGAAGCGGTCGATCGCCTTGATCAGGCCGATGGTGCCGACCTGGACGATGTCCTCCATCGGCTCGTTGCGCGAGCGGAACCGGGCCGCCGCGTACCGCACCAGCGGGAGGTTGAGCTCGATCAGCGTGTCCCGGACGTAGGCGCGCTCCGGGCTGTCCTCGTCGAGCACGGCGAGCCGCAGGAACAGGGAGCGGGACAGGGTGCGGGTGTCGAGGGCCGCCGTGTCCGGGAGTTCCGGCGTGTCCGGGAGCTCCGGGACCGGTGCGGCCGGGCCTTCGTCGATGGGGCCGAGTGCGTCGAGAGCATGGGGAGCTGTTTCGCTCTCCGCGAGCGTGAGCACCTTCGAGCTGCCCTGTTCTGCGGACATGCCACCCCCTTTGGGTCGCGGGACGGTCGCGGCG
>JAAZAR010000071.1 GCA_012514235.1 Actinomycetota bacterium | reverse complement strand
GTTCGGCAAGGTCATCGAGGGCATGGACGTCGTGGAGGCCATCCCGGAACGCGATCCCATGCGCGCCCGCGAGCCCGGTCTCGTGATGAACTCCGTGGTCGTCCGCGAGGAGGAGTGGGTCGCGTGAGCGGAGGGTCGCCGCTCGCCGACGAGCTCCTGACCGGCCGGGCGTGGCTGTTCGGTGACGACATCAGCACCGACCACATCGCGCCCGGCCGCCTGTTCCACCTGCGCACCGACCTGCCGGAGCTCGCCAAGCACGTCCTGGAGGACGCGCGGCCGGAGTTCGCCGGTGCGATGAAGCCGGGCGACTTCGTCGTCGGCGGCCGCAATTTCGGCCTCGGCTCGAGCCGCGAGCACGCGCCGCGCATCATCAAGCTGGCCGGCGTGGGCGCGGTGCTGGCGCAGAGCTTCGCGCGCATCTTCTTCCGCAACGCCATCAACGTCGGGCTGCCGGTGCTGCAGTGCGACACGAGCGGCATCGGCGAACAGGACGAGCTCGAAGTGGACCTGGGCGCCGGTGAGGTCAAGGACCTCACCACCGGCGCCGTCATCCCCTTCGTCCCGCTGCCGCCGGTGATGGTGACGATCCTGAACGACGGCGGCCTCGTGGCGCACGTCAAGAAGCACGGCGGCTTCGCGCTGCCCGGAGGACCAGACGCATGACGTACACCGTGACCCTCATCCCCGGCGACGGCACCGGCCCCGAGCTGGCCGCCGCGCTCCAGACCGTGATCGCCGCGACCGGCGTGCCCATCACCTGGGAGGTGCACGACGCCGGCCTGGACGTGATGGAGGAGTACGGCACGCCCCTCCCGGAGCACGTGCTCGACTCGATCCGCCGCACCAGGGTGGCGATCAAGGGCCCGATCACGACGCCGGTGGGCAAGGGGTTCCGCAGCGTCAACGTGGCGCTGCGCAAGGAGCTGGAGCTGTACGCGTGCCTGCGCCCGTCCAGGACCATGAAGGGCGTGCGTTCGCGCTACGACGACATCGACCTCGTGGTCGTGCGCGAGAACACCGAGGACCTGTACGCGGGCATCGAGCACATGGTCGGTGAGGACGCGGCCGAGAGCATCAAGATCATCACCCGCAAGGGCAGCGAGCGCATCGTGCGCTTCGCGTTCGAGTACGCGCGCCGCCGCGGGCGCCGCAAGGTCACGGCCGTGCACAAGGCCAACATCATGAAGTGCACCGACGGCCTGTTCCTGCGCGTCGCCGGCGAAGTGGCCGACGAGTACCCGGACATCGAGTTCGAGGACAGGATCGTCGACAACATGTGCATGCAGCTGGTGCAGAAGCCGGAGCTGTACGACGTGCTCGTGCTGCCCAACCTGTACGGCGACATCGTCAGCGACCTGGCCGCCGGACTCATCGGGGGACTGGGGGTGGCGCCCGGAGCCAACATCGGCGACGGCGTCGCCGTGTTCGAGCCGGTGCACGGCAGCGCCCCCAAGTACGCGGGGCAGGACAAGGTGAACCCGACGGCGCTCCTCCGCTCCGGCGTGCTGCTGCTGGAGCACCTGGGCGAGGATGCGGCGGCGAAGAAGATGGAAGACGCCATCGCCGCCGTCATCGCCGAGGGCAAGGACGTCACCTACGACCTCGGCGGCTCGGCCGGCACGTCTGGCATGGCCGCCGCCATCGCCGCCCGCATCGCCGGCTGAAGGCGGCCCGCGGGAAGGAAGCAAGGAGCTCGTGATGGACGAGGAAGAACGCCACATCAACCTGCATGCCACGCCGGAGATGATGGCCGGCGTGTATGCCAACTTCGCCAACGTCAGCCACTCGGACTATGAGTTCTCGATCACCTTCATCCGCCTGGACTACGAGGGTGAGGAGGACGGGGAGCTCAACGGTGTGGTCATGAGCCGGGTCAATCTCTCGCCGCGGTTCATGAAGGAGCTCATCGACGCCATGAACGACAACTACAGCAAGTGGCTGCAGGCCGAGAACATCAAGAACCTGCCGGAGGCCCCGGGGCACGACCGGCCCAACGAGTAGAACGGGTGCGCCGGGACGCGGGCCGGCCTCGGCGGCGCCCGGGCCGGCCCCGCGGCCGCCTCTGCCGCTTGCTGCGCTAAGGCGTCTCTTAGCGTTGCCCTGCGGCGAACAGATGTCCGCCTCCGACGCCACGCTGGCCGGAGAAATCCCCCGTACGTCCGATTTTTCCTGCAATCTGACCGTTTCTTCCATTGCCGCACGGGTGCCGGCCCGCTAGAATGGTCTAGCCTGTACTCCCACGTTCCCGTCGTCTCATGCCGGAACTGCGTGTGGCGCAGGGGGGGACGTGCGGTCCACCGCATCTTCAGGAGGACGCATTGGACTTCTACCAGGGCAAGGTGCTCAGGATAGACCTGAGCAGGGGGGCCTCCGCCGTCGAGCCGCTCAACATGGAGTGGGCCGAGAAGTACGTCGGTGGCAAGGGCCTGCTTCTGCGCTACATGTGGGAGGAGATCCCGCCGCGGCTGGATCCCTGGTCCGCCGACAACCCCATCTTCGTGGTCACGGGGCCGTTCGCGGGCACCAACGTCTCCACGTCCTCACGGCTGATCGTCGGCTGCAAGAGCCCCGTGACCGGCGTCCTCAACGACAGCTACGTCGGGGGCTCGTTCGCGCCGGAGCTCAAGTTCGCCGGGTACGACATGATCATCGTCACGGGCAGGGCGCCGCACCCCACGGTGGTCACCATCAAGGACGACGTCGTCGAGTTCCGTCCTGCGGAGCCCAAGTACTGGGGCATGAAGACGTCGGCCGTCGAGCAGGCGCTGCGCGAGGACTTCGACCCCGACGCCAAGGTGCTGTCCATCGGCCCTGCCGGTGAGAACAGGATCCCGTGGGCCTGCGTCTCCACCGACCAGTACCACAAGGCGGGCCGCGGAGGTCACGGGGCGCTCTTCGGCGACAAGAACCTCAAGGCGATCGCCATCCGCGGCACCGGCTCGGTGCAGGTCGGCGACGCCAAGGCCTTCCTCGCCGACATCTGCCGCATCCACGAGGAGTACATCCTCACCGACGACAACTACTGGGTCCACGAGGAGGGCACCCCGATCCTGGTCGACCTGATCAACGGGGCCGGCGCCCTCCCGACGCGCAACTGGTCGGAGGGTGAGTTCGAGGACGCCGACAAGATCAACTCCGAGGCGTTCCAGAAGATCCGCATCAAGAAGCGCGCCTGCAGTCAGTGCGCCATCGCCTGCCGCAACTTCCACGGCGTCGAGCTGGGCGGCGAGATGGTCCGCGGCGAGGGTCCCGAGTACGAGACCATCGCCCTCTGCGGCGCCAACTGCGGCATCGGCGACATCGCCGCCCTCATGAAGTTCAACGAGCTCTGCGACGAGTGGGGGATGGACACGATCTCGTCCGGAGCGGTCCTCGGCCTGGCGATGGACCTGACCGAGAAGGGCGTCAAGGACTTCGGCGTCCGCTTCGGCGACATCGAGGGGTATCTGGCGGCGCCGGAGCTCATGGCCACGAGGACCGGCATCGGCGAGGAGCTGGCGCTCGGCGCCAAGGCGCTCGCCGCCAGGTACGGCGTCCCTGAGCTCGCCATGGAGGTCAAGAACCTCGAGCTTCCCGGCTACGATCCGCGCGGCACCTTCGGCATGACGCTCTCGTACTCGACCTCGGACCGCGGCGGCTGCCACATGCGCTCGTACCCGGTGGGCGACGAGATCATCACCGGCGACGAGCCCGCCGACACCATGGAGGGCAAGGCCGCCTACAACATCAACGGACAGAACTTCAGCTCGATGAAATACCTGGGCATCTGGTGCGACTTCTGGGCCATCGACCTCGACCAGATGAGCCAGCTGCTCAAGCACCTCTGGAAGCGCGACGTCACGGAGGCCGAGCTGGAGCTGGCCGGCGAGCGCGTCTGGAACCTCGGCCGGCTGTTCAACCTCCGCGAGGGTCTCACGGCGGCGGACGACAGTCTGCCGGAGCTGCTGCTCACCAAGCCGCACAAGCGGGGTCCGGCGGCCGGTCGCGTCATCACCACGGAGGCGTTCGCCGAGAAGACCCAGGAGTACTACAGGCTGCGCGGCTGGGACGAGAACGGCGTCCCCACCGAGGAGAAGCTCGTCGAGCTCGGCGTCGACGTCAGGCTCTAGGAAAGGGATCCCGATGCCACACGTGATGATCAGCAGAAAGAAGTGCACCGGGTGTCACATGTGCGAACTGGCGTGCTCCGCGTACCACGAGAACGCGTATCGCCCGTCGGTGGCCCGGCTCTTCTCGGAGGTCAATCCCACGACCGCCGACATCAAGGGCCACACCTGCCTGCAGACCGGCTGTGCGAAGTGTCAGCAGGCATGCCCCCACGACGCCATCGTGACCAGGCGCATCACGGTCAAGCCCCGTGGCTTCTTCGAGAGCAAGGAGAAGCTGGGAGACACCGTCGAGGGGTACGTGCTCGTCGTCGACGACGAGAAGTGCACCAACTGCGGCGAGTGCTACGAGGTGTGCCCCACGGGCGTCATCCACGAGCATCCGGACCGCCATGTCGCGTTCAAGTGCGACCTGTGCGACGGCGATCCGCAGTGCATAGCCTTCTGCCAGAACAAGTACGTCTACGCCGTCGACCTCAAGATCGACCGCAAGGACAAGGAGCTCCTCAAGACGGTCCCCGGGGAGGCGACAGCCTGACATGGCCAGGGTCTCGGTCAAGCTGCCCGCCGGCGCCGTGTCGGCCGGCGGGCGCACGGAGGTCGAAGTCGAGGCGGCCACGGTGCAGGAGGCGATCGACAAGGCCATCGCGCTCGAGCCGAGCATCCGGCTGCGCGTCTACCGCGACGACGGCCGCATGTACGCCGGCGTGTTCGTGGGCGGACGCAACATCAAGCTCGCGGGCGGACTCGAGGCGGAGCTCAAGGACGGCGACGTGCTGCGCATCGTGCCGCCCATCTCCGGCGGCTGAGGCCGCCGCCGCAGCAGGCTCTTGTGAGACGGGGCCGGCGCTCCACGGGAGCGCCGGCCCCGTCTGCGTTGGTACACTTGGCGCATGAGCAGCCAGGGCAACCGATCGAGGCTCGAGACCACCGGCTTCGCCGATGCCGTGAACGGTCGTGCGAGCGTGCGCAAGTACGCCCCCGATCCCGTCAGGCGCGAGGACGTCGAGGCCATGGTGGGCATCGCCGTGCGCGCCGCGAACGCCGGCAACGCACAGATGTGGCGCTTCATCGCCGTGGAGGACGAGGGACTCCGCGCCGCCATGCGGCAGGCGGTCGACGAGGCCATCGACGAGATGGCCGCCTGGCCGGAGGCCGAGGGCCTGGAGAAGGAGCTCGCCTCCTACCGGACGTACGCCACCTTCTTCGGCCAGGCACCGCTGGTGCTCGCCGTCGTCGCGCGCCCGTACAAGTCCCTCGCCGACGACCTGCTCGACCGCCGCGGCCTTTCGCGCGAGGACCACGACCGCCTGCGGCAGCGCCCCGATCTGCAGAGTCTCGGCGCCGCGATCCAGTTGCTGTGCACCGCGGCGCACGTCCTGGGGTACGGCACGTGCTGGATGACGGCGCCTGTGATCGCCGCGCCGGCCATCGAGACGCTGCTCGGCGTGGAGCCGCCGGACCAGCTCGCCGCCGTCGTGCCGGTGGGCCGGCCGCTCACGCCGCCCCGGCCGTCCTCGCGGCGACCCCTCCCGGACGTCCTCGAGTTCCGATGAGCTCCAGCGCCGCCGCCGTCGACGGCCTTTGCGCGCGCATCCTGGACGGCCACGTCCCGGACACGCGCGACCTGGAGACGCTGCTGCGCGCCGGGGAGGCGGCGCCGGTCGTCTACGCCGCGGCCCGGGAAGCTCGCGCCCGCCACTCGGGCGACGCCGTCTTCCTCTACGGATTCGTCTACTTCTCGACGTACTGTCGCAACGAGTGCGCCTTCTGTTTCTACCGCGCTGACAACGACGAGTGCCCCCGCTACCGCAAGACCTCGGACGAGGTGGTGAGCATCTGTCGAGACCTCGCCGACTCGGGGGTGGTGCTCCTCGACCTTACGATGGGGGAGGACCCGCTGATCCACGACGATCCGGGGCATGCGGCGCTCGTCGAACTCGTCGCCGCCGTGGCCGGCGAGACCGGCACGCCGGTCATGGTGTCGCCCGGTGTGCTGGAGGAACCGGCGCTGCGTGCCTTGCGAGCCGCCGGCGCGGACTGGTACGCGCTGTACCAGGAGACCCACACGCAGGAGCTCTACGAGCGTCTGCGTGTGGGGCAGCCCTACGCGGAGCGCGCCGAAGCCCGCGCCGCCGCCCGGCGCGCCGGTCTCCTCGTCGAGGACGGCCTGCTTACGGGCGTCGGCGACACGGCGGCCGACCGCGCCCGCTCCATCGTCTCGATGCGAGAGGCGGGCTGGGAGCAGGTGCGCGTCATGACGTTCGTCCCCCAGGCCGGCACGCCGATGGCGGGCACGCATCCTGCCGGCGACCTGGACGAGCTGCTCACCATCGCCGCGATGCGGCTGGCGATGCCCGGGCGCTTCATCCCGGCCTCACTGGACGTGGACGGCATCGCCGGCCTCGAGCGCAGGCTGGAGGCCGGCGCCAACGTCGTGACGTCGATCGTCCCCCCCACGGTGGGGCTGGCCGGCGTCTCGCAGGCCGAGCTCGACATCGACGAAGGCTACCGGACCGTGCACGGCGTCCTGCCTCACCTGGAGCGGCGCGGGCTGCGACCGGCCGGCGTGGACGAGTACCGGGAGCGGATGGCCGCGCTGCACGCCTCTCTGGCCGGGACGGAGGCGTGAGAGCGCTCGTCGTCGGCGGCAAGCTCCAGGGCACCGAGGCCGTCTACCTCGCGCGCAAGGCGGGCTGGGAGACGGTGCTCGCGGACCGCAGGGAGGCGCCGCCGGCCTCCGGCCTTGCGGACGTCCACGTCGTGACCGACGTGACCGCCGACGAGGCGCGCACGCGCAGCCTCGTGACCGCCTGTGACGTCGTCCTGCCCGCGTGCGAGGACGACGTCACGCTCGCCTGGCTGGCCGAGCGCGTCCCGGCCTGGGGCGTCCCGTTCCTGTTCGACCTGGACGCCTACCGGGTGAGCGCCTCCAAGCTGGCCTCGCGGCGTCTGTTCGAACGACTTGGCCTGCCGCGGCCCGGCGAGTGGCCGTCCTGCGGCTTCCCGGCGGTGGTCAAGCCCAGTACGGCGAGCGGCAGCGAGGGCGTGGCCGTGGTGCACGACGAGGATGAGCTGGCGGCTGCGAGGAGGGCACTCGAGGCGGCTGGCCACGACGTGGTGGTCGAGGAGTACGTCCCCGGTCCGTCGCTCTCACTCGAGGTGCTCTCCTGGGGTGCGAGCGCCGTCCCGCTGCAGGTGACCGGTCTGGAGTTCGACGACGCCTATGACTGCAAGCGCGTCGTGGCGCCCGTCGGGGAGAGCGAGGCCGGTGAGGCTGCGCCGGCCGGACGCGGCGGCGCCTGCGACTGGGCACGTGCGGTGGAGCCGGGGGCGCTGGCCGCGCTCGACGCCGCCGGCGTCCTGATCGCCGAAGGGCTCGGCCTGAACGGTCTCATGGACGTCGAGGTCATGGTGAGCGGCACCGAGCCGAAGCTGCTCGAGATCGACGCCCGCCTGCCCAGCCAGACACCGACGGCGGTCTACTGGTCGAGCGGGCTGAACATCGTCGAGCTGCTGGCGCAGACGGTGCTGCGCGGCGCGCCGCCGGTCGTGGACCGGTCGCCCCGCCGCGCCTGCGTCTATCAACACGTGCACGCGGCGGGAGGTATGCTGGAGGTCCTCGGAGAGCACGTCATGAGCGCCGCCGGGCCCTTGCGGCTCGTCCCCGGCTTCTTCGGCGCCGATGAGGCGCTCACGGACTACGCCCCCGGGGGCGAGGAGTGGTCGGCGACGCTCGTCGTGACGGCAGACACCGTGCGCGAGGCGCGCATCCGTGCCGAAGCCGTGGTCGCCGAGCTTGCCCGGCACGAAGGCCTGCGCCCGGCGCGGGAGGACGGAGACGCCCCGGTCACGGGGACAGGAGACCGGCGATGACACGACTGACCGAAGCGGACGTCACGGCCCTGACGCGGGACCTCGAGGCGTTCGAGGCCCGCCTGAGGGAGGCCACCGGCCTCGACCTGCGGACCCTCGCCCTGCGGAGCACCGTCGAGGAGGATCGCTGCGTCGGGTTGCGCGGTTCCCGCATGGCCGCCGTTCCCATGTCGTCCGGCGAGGGCGTCATCCCAGGGTTCACGGAGTGCGTCGTCGCCATCCTGCAGCACCTGGGGTGCGACGCCTGGGCCACCACCCAGCCCGACGTGCGCGGCATGGAGGCGGCCGTCGCCGCCGGCGCCGAGATCCTCTTCCTCGCCGACGACCAGCGGTTCATCGCCCTCAGTCTCACCAAGGCCAGCGTCGTGGACGACGATCCCGCGACGGCCGACGGCTACGCGACGGCCCTGCGGGCGGCCGCGGGCGACCTCGAGGGCCGCGACGTGCTTCTGCTGGGACTTGGTCCGGTAGGGCGCGCGGCCGCGCGACGGCTCACCGCGTTCGGGGCGTCGGTCCTGGTGTCCGAGCCGGACGGGGAGCGCATCTCGACCGCGCGCGAGGTGGGCATCGAGGTGGAGCCCGTCGATCTGGCGGCGGGGCTGGCTCGTTGCGACCTCATCTTCGACGCGTCGCCGGCGGCCGGGATCATCGACGCTGGCGACCTGAAGCCCGGCACCATCGCCGCCGTGCCGGGCGTGCCCTCGGCGTTCACGGCGGCGGCGCAGGAAGCCCTCGGCGTGCGCCACATCCACGAGCCGCTGGCAGTCGGCGTCGCCGTCATGGCGGCGCGTGCACTGCTCTGACGCCCGGCCCACCCGCGTTGCTGTAGAATCGCAGGGACGCGGGGGGTCGATCGGAAGGATCAGCGTGGGCTCTAAACCCACGTAGGCGGGTGTGACTCCCGCACTCCCCGCCACTCCGTTCCTTCAGGCGGAGGTGCGAGGGTGACCGAGGATCGCAAGGAGCGTGTCGACCGGGAACTCATCGAGCTCCTCAACGAGATCCGCGTCGCCCTGCCCGGGGCGCAGGTGCTGTTCGCCTTCCTCCTCACGCTGCCGTTCACGCCCCGGTTCGAGAGTCTGGAGCCGCTCTACAGGGACGCCTACTTCGCCGCCTTCATCTGCACCGCGGTCGGGACCTCCATGCTCATGGCTCCGACGATGCACCACCGCCTGCGCTTCCGGGAGCGCGACAAGGAGCGCATGTTGCTGGGCTTCAACAAGCTCATCGTCGCAGGGTCGATCTTCCTGGCCGCCGCCGTGGCCCTCGCGGTCTACGTGGTCACGAGCATGCTGTTCGCGCCGGGCTGGGCTGCGCTGGCCGGTGGAGCGATCGCAGCCTGGCTCGTGGCGCTGTGGTACGTGCTGCCGCTGCTGCAGCGCCGTGGGCGCCCGCTCGACGAGTGAATGCCACAGGGCGATCCGCCGCCGCGCCGCCGCTCAGCGGGCGAAGGTGACGGGGATGCGCACCTCGTCCTGACGGGAGCCGTCCTCCATGGACTGGGAGAAGACGATCAGTGTGCCGCGCTTCGCCGAGCTTGAGAACGGGATCTCCTTGGCGAACCGTCCATGCTCGGGAGCGCCGCGGCTCGCCTGCATGACGACGTGCACGATCCGGCGTCCCGACGAGTCCGTCAGCCGCGCCAGGAAAGACCCCTCGAACACGACCGCGGTGCCCCGGAGCGTGAAGGGACTGGCGATCACCGCGCCCACACCCGGGGCTTCGACGAAGATCGGGGGCTCGAACTGCCGCCACTGGGCGCGCCGCTGCGGGCCGTCCAGCGCCACGCCCTCGCCGCCCAGCCCCGCGACGGGCTCGCCCTCGACGAGGAACTCGACGGCGCGGACCGTGGGGAACCGGGTGAGCGTGTAGACGAGCTGCGCGACGCGGGCGGTCATCGACAGGCTGCCCCCGCTCGAGCCGAACTTGTTCGAGAGGTCCACGCGCGCGACGCCGCCGTCGATCGACAGGCCGAGAAGGCGGGTGCCGGCCGGGACGGCGCTGCTCAGCCCGGCTTTCTGCTCGGCAGGGGCGGGGCCGGCGAGCAGCGCCTTGACGGCGGCCGTCGCCGGCATCGTGGTCCTGGGGACCCGGCGCTCGGCGACGCCGAGCTTCTCGCCACGCAGGAAGTAGAGCGAGATGGTCGTCTGCGCCGGAGGCGCGGAGGGGGACGGCGACGCGCTGCCTGTCGGCGTCGCCGTCGGCTCCGCGGTGACCGTGACGGTGGCCGTGGGCGCGGGAGACTGAGTGTCTGGCGAGCCGCCGCAGGCGGTCATCAGGACGGCTCCCATGAGCACGGCGAGGGCCGCTGCGATCAGCAGGAGCGGGAGCAGGCGGGCGAAGCCGGCTGCGGCACGGCGCGTCATGGGGCTACCTCACATCGGGGATCGGCCGGAGCCGAACCTTCGACGTCCCGGCCGCGGGCTCCTGCCTCCGGGCCGGCCGGCGAGGCCACGCCGGCCGTGCCGGAGCTCGTGCCCGCGGCGCGCGCGGGGGTGCCCGGCGGCCGTGCTACACTGGCCTCCCGATGCCGACCGACCCCACCAAAGCACGCTACTACCGCAAGCAGGTCCCGCTCTTCCGCCTCGTCGAGAAGATGAAGCTGTGGCCCTCGCGTCGGGGCATCCTGCACGGCATCAAGCAGTTCGAGGAGCGCGGCCCCTACGCCGTCGTGGTCACCCACTGCAACAAGCACATGGTCATCCACGACTCCAAGACCAGCCGCGCCGCCCGCTGGCTGCGCAACAAGTGGTACGCCGAGGCGTGCCCGCAGTGCCGCATCCCGGAGTGGAAGCTGCAGAAGTACGCCTCCACGCACTTCAAGCGGGGGTACGGGTCGCACCTGCGGGACCTCTGAGCGGCGGCGCGGGCCGTTCGCCGTTCGCCGCCCGCAGCGGATCACAGCAGGCGCCAGCTCTCCGGGCGCAACCGGACCGCGGCCGGGGCCTCCAGCACCTTGTCGAGCGATGCGATGATCGCCTCCTTGTCGCCCGGCAGGCGGCCGCCGATGGGCAGGTAGTTGGAGGCGTGGTTGCAGCGGAAGAGGCAGTCGCTGACGTCGAGGTGGGCGACGATCTCGCGCAGTTCCCGGAGCATGCCCATGGAGTCCGGCAGCACGACCTCGCCGCTGGCGACCTTGCGCTCCATGCGCGTCCCCGGCGTGAGCATGAGCGTGAGCAGGCCGATGTACTCCGGGTCGATGGCGCTGAGCGCGTCGCCGGTGGCCGCCGCGTGCACGAGCGAGCGCTCGCGGCCGGCCAGCCCCAGGATGGCGGTCACCGAGAGCTGCATGCCGGCGTCCGAGGCGCGCCGGCAGCCCTCGATCTGCTCCGCCACCGTCATGCCCTTGTGGATGTCGGCGAGCGTCTGGTCGTCGCCCGACTCGAGACCGAGGTACAGGAGCTGGAGGCCGCGCTCCCGCAGTGCCGCCAGCTCCTCCACCGTCTTGCCCAGCAGGTTGCGCGCGTTCGCGTAGCTGCTCACGCGCTCGAGGTTGGGCAGGGCGCGGTGCAGCAGGTCGAGGATCTGGTCGAGCTTGCGCGTGCTGAGCGCCACCGCGTCCCCGTCCGCCAGGAACACGCGGCGGACACGCTGGCGCACGGTCACGGGCAGGCCGGTGACGTCCTCGACCACCTCGTCGAACGGGCGCACGGCGAAGGGCTTCTGGAGGTACGTGCCGCAGAAGTCGCACGTGTTGTTGGAGCAGCCGTACGTGACCTGCACGATCAGGCTGTCGGCTTCGCTGGGCGGGCGGATGACGGCGCCGTGGTACCTCACGCTCCCGATGCTAGCATGGGTCGCCCGGCGGCGCGCCCCCCGGGCGCGCCGCCGGGCCGGCAGCTCCGCGATGTTCGACCCTGTGCACTTGTGGTCGCGCGTGCGGGCGGCTGATATACTCCCGGGCACGTGCAGGAGGAGGGCGCGGGGGAGCGTCCGGGCGGGTGTGTGGCCGCCCGCACTCCGCCGGCTTGCGGTGTCGTCGCCCGAGTCCTGCACCGCCATACCTCGTTGCGCGGAAACAGTCGTGAGCTAAGTCGGGAGGAGTCCAGGGTCATGGCAGACATCTACCAGGAAGCAGCCGAGAGCATCGTGAACGCCGACCGCGCTGGTGCGGAGGAGGTCGCCAAGCGCGCCCTCGCCGAGGGCATCAGCCCGGCCGACATCATGCAGAAGGGGTTCGTGAAGGGCATCCAGGAGGTCGGCGACCTCTTCGAGAGCGGCGAGGTCTTCCTGCCTGAGCTCATGATGAGCGCGGACGCCATGGCCGGCGCCACCGAGGTCACCAACGCCGCCCTCGAGGGCGAGGCCGCCGAGGCCAAGGGCACCATCGTCATCGGCACCGTCCAGGGCGACGTGCACGACATCGGCAAGGCGATCGTCATCGCCTACCTCAAGGCCAACGGCTACGACGTCACCGATCTCGGCCGCGACGTCTCCGCCGAGACCTTCATCGAGAAGGCCAAGGAGCTCAACGCCGACGTCATCGGCATGAGCGCCCTGCTCACCACCACCATGGAGGAGCAGAAGAAGGTCATCAAGGCCATCAAGGACGGGGGCCTCTCGTACAAGACCGTCGTCGGCGGCGCCCCCTGCACGCAGCGCTGGGCCGACCAGATCGGCGCCGACGCCTACGCCGAAGATGCCAACGACGGCGTCAAGAAGATCGACGCGCTGCTCGGCAAGTAAAGAGCCCGCAGACCGCGTGAAGCTCGTCGGAGGGGCGAGGGCGGAGGCGCCCTCGCCCCTCCGACGCGTACGCGCCGCTTCGGGCCGGCGTCAGAGGTTGAGCCGCACGCCGTCGACGTAGCTCAGGCTGCGTCCCGCGCGCTCGATGTTGGGGTAGCCCTCGCGCGCCATGATCAGCCGCTCGAGCCCGAAGCCGAGGCCGACCCACGGGTCGACGATGCCCCAGTTGCCGTCGAGCGGGTGGGGGCCGAGGCCGGCGGAACACACCTCGGCCCCGTCGACGAGCACGTCCACCATCTCGCCGTACACCTCGGAGTGCGTCACCTCGAGCTCGTAGTGGGTGACGCCGGCCGTCCGCATGACCAGGGAGGCGAGCTCTCCCAGCCGGACGCGGCCCTCCTCGGTCGGCCTGCCCAGCTCCACGAGGTTGAGCATCGTGAACTCGTTGAGATGGCTGGCCCCCTTGCTGTCGCGGCGGAAGCACGGGCCGATCTCGAAGATGCCGAACGGCTTGGTCCAGTGGCGGTCGAGGCGCCGCAGCAGGGTGTACAGGTTCGGCGCCAGCATGGGCCGCAGGCAGCGGCCGTCCTCCAGCCAGAACACCTGCTCGCGCAGCGGGTGGCCGTGCTCGACGCCCATCTTGCGCAAGGAGTCGGAGGCGATGATGAGCGGTGTGACGACGCGCACGAACCCGGCATCTGTGAGAGCGTCGCTGAGCGTGCGCTCGAGCTCCACGAGCTGCGGTGCCCGCCGGCCCTTGCGCAGCTCGCGCAGGCGCTCGCGCCCGCTGCGGACGAGTTCGTTCTCCATGCGCTTGAAGGCGGCGTCGCGCTCGGCCGCGTCCGAGAACAGCTCGTCGAGCACGAGCGGGTCGGCGCCGAGCTCGCGCAGCCGCTGGGACTGCGTCGCCGTGAGACGGATGCGCAGGGCGTCGGCTTCGTCGGAGGTCATGACCGCTCCTCGTGATCGACCGGGACCCGGGCCACGTAGTCGGCGAGCCCTCCGGCAAGCGCGCGCGCCAGCCGCTCGACGTGCTCCGGCCTGCGCGCCAGCGTCTCGTCCTCGGGGTTCGTGAGGAACAGGGGCTCCACCACGAGCACGATCCCGGGCGCCTCGCGCAGCAGCGCGTAGTTGCGCCCGAACCCGCCCAGCCACGGGACGCCGGCGGTCTCCAGGCGTCTGCCGACGTACTCGGCGAGCCGCCGGCCGTGCTCCGAGTAGTAGTGACTGCGCTGGAAGTAGTAGGCGGCGGCGCCCCGCGCCGCCGGGGACCCTGCCTCGTTGCAGTGCAGGGAGATGAAGAACTCGCCCGGGGCGCCGTCGGCGCGCGAGTACAGCGGGATGCGCTCGTCCGCGTCGCGCGTCAGCCGCACGCGGCAGCCTTCGGCACGCAGCAGCTCGGCGAGGCGCAGTCCCAGAGCGAGCGTCACGTCCTTCTCCGCCACCCCGTGCGCCGAGACCACTCCCGAGTCGGATCCCCCGTGTCCGGGGTCGATGGTCACCGATCGCCCGGTAAGGCTGCGTGCCGCGACGTACCCGCCGTCGCGCTCCGGGATCTTCTTGCCCTCCCGGCCGGACTCGGCCTTGCGGACCGCCTCGAGCTTGTTGAGCGTACTCGCGCCGACGATGCCGTCCACGGGGAGGCCGGCGTTGCGCTGGAAGTCGAGCACGGCGCGCTCGACGAGTTCGTCGTGCACGCCTCGCTCGGGCCCGGCGTTGAAGCCGAGCAGGTTGAGCTTGACCTGCAGCTGCAGGACGTCGTCGCCGCGGAAGGGAGGTTCCCGCAGGTACAGCAGGCGGTCGCCGAGCGTGTAGCCGGACTCGACGAGCTCCCGCCACGTGTTCGCCCCCACGCGACCGTCGGCGAGCAGCCCGCGCTCCTGCTGGAAGGACAGCACCGCGGCCTCCGTGTGAGGGCCGAAGAAGCCGTCCACGCCCTCCCGGCCCAGCTCGAAGCCCTGCCCGCGCAGGCGGGTCTGGACGTCGAGGACTTCTTTGCCGCGGTCGCCGCGGGAGAGGTCGCGCACCGGGGACTCCTGGTCGCTGCTCGGCTGGTCGCTGCTCGGGGATTCTCGGGCCCCCGATTCTATACGACTCGCCCGGCTCGGTGTGTCGTGGAGCCGGGCCCCGGATGCGGTATATCTAGAGGGCGCCGGCGACCAGCGCCGGCGCGTGGCGCACGAGCGGAAGGGAGTCGGGATGGGACGGAGTGAGCCGGTGCGCGTGACGTGGAAGGGGGAGGGGCTGCTGTTCGAGGCGGAGACGCCGCACGGCACCTTCGCTCTCGCCTCGGGTCTCGACGAGCCGGGCAACGGTGTGACTCCCATGGAGACGCTGGCGACCGCGCTGGCGGCCTGCACGGCGATGGACGTGGCCTCGATCCTCGTGAAGATGCGGCAGCCGCTCAAGGCCTTCAGCGTCGAGGTGAGCGGGGAGCGGGCGGAGGAGCATCCCAAGCGCTTCACGTCGCTGGACGTCGTCTACCACCTCACAGGCGACCTGGACGAGCGGAAGGTGGAGCGCGCCATCTCCCTCTCCGAGGAGCGCTACTGCTCGGTCGAGGCCACTCTGCGGCCGGCACTGCCGATCACCTCGCGCTTCGTCATCGAGTCGTAGGCAGGTTTGCACTCCACGCACCGTGTTTACAGGTGATGGGCCTGGACGGTAGTATCGGAAGGTCGATTCGAGCTCAGGGGAAGGTGCGTGGACCGCGACCACGAGTTGTCGGCAGTGCTCGCCGACGACACCCGCTACCTCATCTACCGGTGGATCGCCAGACAGCCGGCGACCGACGTCACCGTCGCCGACGTGGCGGCGGAGTTCGGTCTGCATCCGAACGTGGCCCGCATGCACCTCGCGAAGCTCGAGCAGGCGGGCTTCCTCGCCACGAGCTTCCGCCGCTCGGCCGGAGGCGGGCGGCCGGCGAAGCTGTACCGCCTGAGCGACCTGGTCGTGACCTTCGGGTTCCCGCCGCGCCGCTACGAGCTGCTCTCGCGCCTCGCGCTCGACGCGCTGTCGGCGGGAGGGACGCGTGAGGATGCGCTGCGGGTGTGCCACGAGGCCGGCATCGCCGAAGGTCGGCGCGCCTTGGCGCCCGACGCCGCGCCGCCGAGCGACCGTGCCGCCGTCGCGGCCCTCGTCGCCTCCATCGCCGAGGAGCAGGGGTTGCTCCCCGAGGTCGCCTGGCGCGGCGGGGCGCTCAGCGTGGCGGTCAACAACTGCAGCTTCCGCGAGCTCTCCGGGGCAGATCCGGACCTGGTGTGCGCCATGCATCGGGCCTTCCTCGAGGGCATCCTCCAGGTGGCCACCGCCGGTCTCGGCCGCCTGGTCCTCGGCTCCGACCAGTGTCGCATCAGCTGTGGCGACGCCCGCTGCGAGCTGGTCTGCTCGTTCGCATCGGGGGAGGAGTGAGAGAACCGCAAGGCAGGGTACTCTACGGGCGCACATGGACCCGGAGGACGCTCTGACCATCGACCAAGCCATCCGCGACCTGCTCGAGGTCTCGACCGACATCAGGTCCGTCGCCGTCCTCGATGCGGCGGGCGTCGTGACCGCCTGCGGCCCCGGCGCCGCGGCCGAGGCGCTGCCGGGCGCCGTCGACCGGCTGTGGTATGCGGCCGCCCGCCGCGCCGCTGGCGACGGCGGCGCCGGACTGGAGCACGTGGTCGTCCCGGTCCCCGGCGGTGCCGTCGCCGTCGTCGCGGCGCACGGCCACCGCGCCGTGGCCGTCACCGGTCCGCGGCCGGCGGTCACGCTGCTGGTGTTCGATCTGCGGACCTGCCTCATGGACGCGTACGCGGCGGAGGCGACGGCGTGAGGGCGCGCAGCCTCGCCGTGCTCGTCGTCGCCGCCGGTGCCGTGACCGCACTCGTCTGGTGGCGCCGGCGGTCGGCCGCCGGGAGCGAGCCGCGGGTGCAGCTCGGACTGTCGGGCGGCGCCACGCTCACGCTGGACCGCTCAGATCCCTCGACCATCGAGCTCGAGACGCTGGCTGTCGGCGTCCGGGACTCGTTCACCGGAGGCGCCTGATGGACCTCGCATCGTTCGACACTGCCCTGCTGCACGCGACCATCGAGAGAGCGCTGCGCCGCGGCGGCGACTTCGCCGAGGTCTTCATCGAAGACAGGGAGAGCCTCGGCCTGCGGCTCGAGGACGGCCGCATCGAGCAGACCAGCGGCGGCCGTGAGACGGGCGCCGCCGTCCGGCTGCTCTCGGGCGAGCGCACCTACTACGCGTACAGCGACGCCGTCGACGAGGCCGGCCTCACGGCGGCGGCCGACGCGGTGGCTGCGGCCGTGAGCGCCGGGGAGCGGAGCGCCGGCCTCGTCGATCTCGGCCCCGTGCGCAGCGACCCCGGCAGGAACCCGGTGCTCACGCCGCCCGGCGAAGTGACCATCGCGCACAAGGCCGAGCTGGTACGGGCGGGCGACGACGCGGCGCGTTCCGTCTCGGACGAGATCGTGCAGGCCATCGTCGGGTACGGCGACACGCGCCAGAAGGTGCTCATCGCCAACTCGCTCGGCGACCTCGTGGCCGACGACCGCACGCGGACGCGGTACACGGCACAGGTGGTGGCCCGCCGGGGCGACGTCATCCAGACGGGCCACGAGACGGTGGGGGGCAGCGCCGGCTTCGAGCTCCTGGACGAAGTGATCGCCCGCCGCACGGCGCGCACGGCGGCGGAGAAGGCACGCGTCATGCTGGACAGCAGGCCGGCGCCGGTCGGCGCCATGCCCGTGGTGCTCGCCAACGGGTTCGGCGGTACTCTCTTCCACGAGGCCTGCGGACACGGGCTCGAGGCCGACACCATCGCCAAGGGGGCGAGCATCTACGCCGGCAAGATGGGCGAGGTCGTCGCCGCTCCCATCGTCAGCGCCTACGACGAGGGGTCCATCACGAACGGGTGGGGCTCTCAAGCCTTCGATGACGAAGGGGTGCCCACGCAGAAGACCCTGGTGATCGAGGACGGCCGCCTGACCGGGTACCTCTACGACCGTCTGCGCGCCCGGCAGGCAGGCGCCGCCCCCACGGGCAACGGGCGGCGCCAGTCCTTCCGCCACGTCCCCATCCCGCGCATGACGACCACGTACATCGCGCCCGGCGATGCGGACCCGGACGACATCATCGCGGCGACGCCGCGAGGGTTCTACGCCAAGAGCCTGGCCGGCGGACAGGTGGAGCCGGCCAGCGGCAACTTCGTCTTCGGCGTCGCCGAGGGCTACCTCATCGAGGGCGGCCGCATCACCACGCCGCTGCGCGGCGCCACACTGGTCGGCAACGGCATCGACATCCTGATGAAGATCGACATGATCGCCGGCGATTTCGAGGTCAAGACCGGCATCTGCGGCAAGGACGGCCAGGGCGTGCCGGTCGGGACGGGCCAGGCCACCCTGCGCATCGCGGAGATGACGGTGGGAGGGACGGGCTGATGTTCGAGATCCTCGACGCCGTGCTCGAGCGGGCCCAGGCCCTCGGCGCGGCAGACGTTGAAGTGTTCGGCGAACGGTCCACGTCGCGCCGCATCAAGGTGTATCGACAGGAGGTCGAGCAGCTCACGGCGGCGCAGCGTCGCGGCGTCGGGGTCCGCGTGTTCAGCGGCGGCGCCGTCGGACACGCCTACACCTCGGACCTCAGCGACGGCGCCCTGGACGCGCTCGTGCGGCAGGCCGTGGACAACGCCGCCGTCAGCGACCCGGACGAGTTCATGGCGCTGCCCCGCCCGCAGGGCGAGCCGGCCGACGTGCATCCCTACGATGCGCGGCTCGCCGACGCCACCGACGAGCAGCGCATCGCCGTCGCTCTCGAGGTGGAGGCGGCCGCTCTGGCGGCCGACCCGCGCGTGAAGACCGTCGAGGACAGCATGTACGTCGACGCTGACGGCGACGTGTTCATCGCCAGCACGGCCGGCGTGCGCGGGAGCTTCCGCGCCGGCCAGTGCTACGCGTTCGCCTACGTTCTCGCCGAGGAAGAGGACCAGGTGGAGACCGGCTACTCGTACGGCGTCGGCCGCGCCCTCGAGGACCTCGATGCCGCGTCCGTCGGCTCCGAGGCCGCCACGCGCGCGACGCGCCTGCTGGGCGCCAGGAAGTGCCCGTCCATGAAGGCGCCGGTCATCCTGGACCCGTTCGTGTCTGCGGCGTTCTTCGGCGTGCTCAGCAGCGCGCTCACCGCCGACGCCGTGCAGAAGAACCGCTCGCTCTTCGCGGGGCGCGAGGGCGAGCGTGTCGCCGGCGACCTGCTCGAGCTCGTCGACGACGGCACGCTGCCGGACGGCCTGGACAGCGCGCCGTTCGACGGTGAGGGCATCCCCAGCGGGCGCACGCCGCTCATCAGCGGCGGCGTGCTCCAGGGCTTCCTCTACGACACCTACACGGCGCGGAAGGCCGGCCGCGCGAGCACCGGCAACGGCATGCGCGGCGGCTACTCAAGCCTGCCCGGCGTGCGCCCCAGCAACCTCGTGGTGGCCGGGCCGGCGACGCCGCTGGACGAGATCGTCGCCGGCATGGAGCAGGGCGTGCTGGTCACCGACGCGGTGGGCATCCACTCGGGCGCCAACCCCATCTCCGGGGAGTTCTCGGTGGGCATCAGCGGCGTGCGCATCGAGAACGGGTCGTTCACGACGCCCGTCCGTGAGGTCACGCTCGCCGGCGATATCGTCGGCATGCTGATGGGCATCCGTGCGCTCGGGGACGATGCACGGTGGGTCCCCGGCGGAAGCGTCTTCACGCCGTCGGTGGTGATCGAGGGCATGTCCATCGGCGGCACCTGACCGGCGCCGCCCGGTACGCCGGTCGGCGGCGCCTGACCGGCGTTTCCGTCGCGATAGGGGGTGCGCCGGAAGTACGTCCGCTATAGAGTCTGCGGGACGTGGCGCGCGGGCGCGCGCCCACCAGCCCCACAGACGAACGGAGGGAGTGTGAGCGAGCTCGGCCAGCGCCTGCTGGACGCCAGCTTCCTGGAGGGCGACTTCGTCCTCAGGTCCGGCCGGCGCAGCAAGTTCTACCTCGACAAGTACCTGTTCTCCACGAGGCCGGACCTGCTGCGGGACATCGCCGCCGGCCTGGCCGAGAAGCTGCCGGCCCTCGAGCCCTTCGACCTGCTGGCCGGCCCCGAGCTGGGTGCCGTGGCCATCGTCGCCGCCGTCTCCCTGCTGTGCGGCAAGCCGTTCGTCATCGTGCGCAAGGGCGCCAAGGGCTACGGCACCGACAAGGTCATGGAGGGCAAGGCCGAGCCGGGTCAGCGGGTCGTCATCATCGAGGACGTGGTCACGTCCGGCGGCGCCGCCCTCATGGCCGCCGACGCGCTGCGCGCCGCCGGACTCGAGGTGGACGCTCTGCTGTGTGTGGTGGACCGCGAGGAGGGCGGCCGCGCGCAGATCGAGGAGAAGGGTCTCAGGTTCGACCCCCTGTTCACCGCCACCTCGCTGGGGATCAAGAAGCCCGGGTGACCGCGGCCGCGGGGCGGCGCACGGTCCGTCCGCGGCCCTCGTTCATCTCACCGTGAACGATCCCGCGGCCGCTTCGAACCCGTCCTTCATCGTCTCCCAGTCGGCGGTGGCGGACTGGGCCGTGATCTGGTACTCGTGCCTGCCTGCGAAGAGGAAGAAGCTCATGGCCGTGATCGCCGTCCCCTCCTCAACGTAGGTGTACGTGAGAACGAACCCGGGGAGTCCGTTCACCTCGGTCCCGCTCAGCGGTCCGACCACGGCGCTGTCCCGGAGTGAGCCCATGAGCTCGTCGACGACGCCCTGGAGCTCGCCCTCGAGGTCGGGGACCTCGGCGTCGTCCACCTCGCGCGCCAGCTCGTAGACGGAGACCTGGACGGCGTTCACGGAGCGGTCGGCGATCACGGGGCCGTCCTCGTCCGCGAAGACCACGTCCAGGACGGAGTCCCCGCCGGCGTCCGTCCCTTCCGCCGGCTCAGCCTGGTCCAGCTCGTCGGGGTAGGTGATGCTGAAGCCGTACTGGGCGTCGGCGTACGTCGTGGTCGCGACGCTGCCGCGGCCGGCTGACGGGCTGCCGCTGCCGGCCACGCTCGCGCCGTCGTCGCACGCCGCGAGCACGCCGCTCGCCCAGGCCAGGGTCAGCCCGAGGGCGAGGAGGGTCAGGACCCGGCGCACGGTGCGGTGGCGGCGGTCTCGCCGCTCGCCGCACCTCCGCGGCCAGGGGCGTGCGGGAGCCAGGGTCGTCCCGGCGACGTCACGAGACGACGACGCGCAGGGTGGCCAGGGTGCGGTCCTCCGGGCCGTGCACCTTGAGCCCGGCGGCGCCGGCCTCCGTGAGATAGGCGACGATCTCCGGGGAGATCTCCTCGCCGGGCCCCAGGGCGGGGATGCCGGGCGGATACGGCGTCACCATCTCGGCGCTGATCTCGCCGGCGCACTCGGCCAGCGGCTTGGCCGCCGCGGCGGCGAACACGGCGTCCCGCGGCGAGAGCACCTGCCGCGTGAAGGGCGGCGTGTGGGCGAGGAGACCGGCACAGGCGGCTGAGCCGCCCCGGCCGGCCCCCTCGCCGTACCTCGCCGCCAGGTCCTGCAGCGAGCCCACCAGCATCTCGAGGTCCTCGCGGCGGTCGCCGAAGGTGACGTTGAGCACCACATTGAGCGGGTCCGCCGCCTCGACCGCGATGCGGTAGTCGTCCCGCAGGACGGTCTCGAGCTGATAGCCGCTCAAGCCGACATCGCACGCCGACACGGTGAGCCGGGTGGGGTCGAACTCCGCGACGCCGTCGCGCCCCAGCAGCTCGCTCCCGAGGCAGCGGAGCCCCGGGATCGCGGAGATCTGCCGGCGGGCCCGCTCGGCGAGCTCGATGGCGCCCCGCCACAGCTCCGTGCCGTGCACGGCCATCTGCTGGCGGGCGGCATCGATGCTGGCGTACATGAGGACCTGTGGGCTGGTGCTCTGCGTCATGTGCACCATGCCGTCCAGTCGCGCGAGGTTGATGCGTTCGCCGCGCGCCATGAGCACGGCCGACTGGGTGAGGCCGCTGATGAGCTTGTGGGTGCTGACCACGGCGGCGTCCGCACCGGCCGTCATGGCGTCGGTGGGCAGGTCGGGACAGAAGCGCAGGTGCGGGCCCCACGCCTGGTCCGTGACGAACGGTACGCCTGCGTCGTGAGCCAGGTCGGCGATGGCGCGAAGATCGGCGCCGAGGCCGTTGTAGGTCGGGGAGGTGACGAACAGGGCACGGGCGTCAGGAGCCTCGCGAAGCGCGGCGCGCGCGTCCTCCGCGCCGACCTGGAGAGGGATGCCCCACACCGGGTCGATGGCCGGCTCCATGTAGAGCGGCCTCGCGCCGGTGAAGATGAGCCCCGCAAGCATGGACTTGTGGGCGTTGCGGGGCACGATGACGGTCTCCCCAGGCGCGCCCAGGGCGAGCAGCAAGGCCTGCACGCCGCTGCTCGAGCCGTTGACCAGGAACCAGGTGCGGTCCGAGCCCCAGGCCTCGGCGGCGTAGTCCTCCGCGAGACGGATGAGGCCGGTGGACTCCCGGGTGTCCTCGACGCCGCC
Organism: Actinomycetota bacterium; assembly: GCA_012514235.1. Lineage (GTDB taxonomy): Bacteria > Actinomycetota > Thermoleophilia > UBA2241 > UBA2241 > CAIXSE01. The sequence continues at coordinate 18,092 of JAAZAR010000071.1, read as the reverse complement.
GGCCATGGCGTTGTCGACGCCGAGCGCCTGGTCTCCGATGAAGTCGCGCAAGCGCGACGGCGCGCCCTTGCCGAGCTTGTGGCCCGGCGTGTGGAACGGCGTGTAGCCGACGGCGCGGTAGCGCATGGCGGCGTCCAGGTACGGCGTCTCTCGCTGGTCGTGCGGCACGTGGCTCCTCCCTCCGAACGGCGGGCAGGACGCCGGCCGTCTACGCCCGTAAGCATACCAAGGCGGGATGATAGACTCGATCTGTTTTGCAGGGGAAACGACGGCGCCGAAGGAACAGCCATCACCCTCGACCAGACAGTGAGAGTCCGCTTCGCGCCGAGCCCGACCGGGTCGCTGCACATCGGCTCGGCGCGGACGGCGCTCTACAACTACCTGTTCGCCCGTCACAGCGGGGGCTCGTTCGTCCTTCGCGTGGACGACACCGACCTCGCCCGCTCCGACGGAGCGCTCGAGGCGAGCATCCTGGAAGATCTGCGCTGGCTGGGGCTCGCCTGGGACGAGGGGCCGGACGTCGGAGGTCCCTCCGGCCCGTACCGGCAGAGCGAGCGGTCTCGGCAGCACATGGCCGCCGCGGAGCACTTGCTTGCCACCGGACAGGCCTACCGCTGCTTCTGCCCGGAGGAGCGCCTCGAGGAGCTGCGCCGCGCGGCGCTCGCCGAGGGCCGCACGCCGCGGTACGACCGCCGCTGCCTGGCGCTGCCCGAACGGGAGGTCCGCCGCCGGCTCGACGCCGGGGAGCCGGCGGCCATCCGCTTCCGGGTGCCCGCCGGCGAGGTCGTCGTGGACGACCTGATCCGGGGGCGCGTCGTCATCGGCGCGGACGCCCTCAGCGACCCGATCATCGTCAGGTCCGAGGGACTCGCGGGCTACAACTTCGCCAGCGTGGTCGACGACCGGGACATGGGCATCACCCACGTCATCCGCGGCGATGACCACCTCACCAACACCGCCCGCCAGCAACTGCTCTTCGAGGCTCTCGGAGGTCCCGCTCCCCGCTGGGCCCACCATTCCATGGTGCTCGGCCGGGACGGCGGCAAGCTCAGCAAGCGGCACGGCGCCACCGCGGTCGGCGACTACCGGGACCTGGGGTACCTGCCCGAGGCCATCGTCAACTATCTGGCGTTGCTGGGCTGGTCGCACGGGGAGGACGAGGTCCTGGATCTCGACCGGCTCGTCGCCGAGTTCGACTTCGCGAAGCTCTCGTCCAGCCCGGCCGTGTTCGACCTCGCCAAGCTCGACTGGCTCGACCACGAGCGCATCATGGCGCTCGCGCCGGAGGAGCACGAGCGCCGCTTCGCGGAGCGTCTCCCGGCCGGGACGCCGCCGCAGGCGGCGGCAGCGCTCGCGGCCGCCTTCCAGCCGTCGCTCGTACGCTACGGCGACGCGCCGGCCGCGGCGGCCGCGGTCCTCGCGCCGCCGCCGGCACCGCCGGACCTCCTCGCCGTAGCGCTCGCGGCGGCGCCGCAGCTGACGCGGATGCGCGAGCTGCGCGCCGGGGCGCCGGAGTGGCTCACGCCGGCCGGCGCCCGCGACCTCCTCGCGACCTACCGCGCCTGGGGCAAGGAGCGGGGCATCGGCGCCCGCGACCTGCTCATGCCGCTGCGCATCGCACTCACGTCCGCCCAGCACGGTCCCGAGCTGCCGTTCGTGCTGGCAGCGCTCGACCGTGAGACGGCTCTCTCGCGACTCGACCTCACGCTCGCCGGGAACGCTGCCGGTGAACCCACCCCAACACCAGGAGACCAGCCGTGATCCGCCTCTTCAACTCCATGACCCAGCAGAAGGAGCCGTTCGAGCCCCGCGACCCCGGCAAGGCCGGTATCTACTGCTGCGGCCCCACGGTCTACAACCTGGTGCACGTGGGCAACGCCCGCCCCTACGTCACGTTCGCGGTCCTGCGGTCCTGGCTCGCCCGGCGCGGCCTTGACGCCATGCTGGTCACGAACATCACGGACGTCGACGACAAGATCATCAAGAAGGCGAACGAGGAGGGCCGCGAACCGGCGGCGGTGGCGGAGGAGTACACCGCCGCCTACGTCGAGGACACGGACCGCCTCGGCATCCCGCGCCCCGACGTGGAGCCGAAGGCCACCGAGACCATCCCCGAGATCATCGACCTCGTCTGCCAGCTCATCAGCAAGGGGCACGCCTACGAGGCCGAGGGCAGCGTGTACTTCAAGGTGAGGGGCTTCGACGAGTACGGCAAGCTCAGCCGCCAGCGCATCGACGAGCTCGAGGAGGGCGTGCGTGTCGAGACCGAGCCGGGCAAGGCCGACCCCCTCGACTTCGCCGTCTGGAAGGCCGCCAAGCCGGGTGAGCCGGCCTGGGAGAGCCCCTGGGGCATGGGCCGGCCGGGCTGGCACATCGAGTGTTCGGCCATGGGACTCCGGTACCTGGGCGCCGGGTTCGACATCCACGGGGGCGGCCGCGACCTCATCTTCCCCCATCACGAGAACGAGGTCGCCCAGAGCGAGGCCGCCGGCCTGCCGTTCGCCAGGGTGTGGATGCACAACGGCATGATCCGCAGCGAGGGCGAGAAGATGGCCAAGAGCGTCGGCAACATCTTCCTCCTGCGTGAGGTGCTGGACCGGTACGACCCGGCCGTGGTGCTCACCTACTTCCTGACGACGCACTACCGCAGCCCGCTCGAGTTCAGCATCGAGAAGCTGGAGGAGGCGAAGGCGGCGTACGAGCGGCTGACGGGTGCGCTCGCCGACATCGACTTCCGCGTCGCCAACGCCGGCAGGGCCGCGGCGCGCGGGGAGTGCCCGGACCTCACGGTGCGGGCAGAGGCGGCGCGCGTGGCGTTCGCGGAGCGCATGGACGACGACCTCAACACGGCGGGAGCCATCGGCGAGCTCTTCGCCCTCGTCGGCGAGATGCACCGCCACCTCACCGACGTCGACCGCGGCGAGTCGCCGCTGGACACGGAGGCGCTGCTCACCGTCGGCCAGGTGGTGCGCGAGTCGCTCCAGGCCCTGCTCATTCCTGTGCCGGCGGCGGGGGCCGAGCTGACCGGCGCCGGCACCGTGGCCGGCGCCGGCGGAGAGGCCTGCGTCCTCGGCGGCGTGGCGCTGCTGCCGGCGGCCCGGCTCGCCGAGGAGGGCCGCTGGGACGACGTGGCGCTCGTCTACGCCGACAGGCTGGGCTGCGAGGACGCCTCCTACGCCTGCGTGCTGCGCGACCATTACCGGGCCGAGAAGCGCTGGGCCGAGGCCGACCGTCTCCGCGAGGAGATCCAGGCCGCGGGGTTCGAGGTGCGCGACACGCCGCAAGGCACGCAGGTGGTGAAGAAGTAGGGGCCCGGAAGGAGTGCGGAGGCCTCTGATGCGTCCCAGGCGTCAGGCCCAGTGTCGAGTGAGGACGAGCGCGACGGAGCCCGTCATGGCGCCGGCGTACTCGGGTCGGCGGGCGCGGTGAGCTCCGTGGAGTGGCTGTACGGACGCAACGTCGTCAGGGCCGCCCTCGACGGAGCGTCGCGGCGCCGCCCCTACAAGCTGGCGGCTACGCCGCCGGCGCTGGACGCCGTGGCCGACCTCGTGCCCGAAGACCTGCCGGTGGACACCGTGAGCGCGCGGCAGCTCGACGACCTGCTCGGCACGCGGGAGCACCAGGGGGTGGCCGTGCAGGTGGCGCCCTACCCCTACGTCGATGCCGACCAGCTGCTGCAGACGGACGTGCTGGTCGTCCTCGACGAGGTCACCGACCCACACAACCTGGGAGCCGTGGCGCGCAGCGCGCTCGCTGCCGGTGCGGGAGGACTGGTGGTGCCGAGGCACCGCTCCGCGCACGTCACGCCGGCCGCCGTCAAGGCGTCGGCCGGCACGCTGGAGTACCTGCGCGTGGCCCAGGTGACCAACGTGGTCGCCTTCCTGCACAAGGCGCGCGAGGCCGGCTTCTGGGTCTACGGCGCCGCCGGCGAGGCGGCCACGTCGTATCTGCAGACCGACCTCACGGGGCGCATCGTGCTCGTCGCCGGCGCCGAGGGGCGCGGCCTGCGGCCGCTCGTGGCCCGCACCTGTGACGCGCTGCTCTCCATCCCCATGGACCCGCCGGTGGAGAGCCTGAACGTCAGCGTCGCCGCCGCACTGCTCCTGTACGAGGCGCGGCGGCAACGGGAGGCGCAGGGCGAGCCGGGGCGGCGCGTGGCGGACGAGGCGCGCCACCGCGCCGGCGGGCGCCGGGGCGAGGGGCGCCGGGGCGAGGGGCGTCCGGAGCGGTGAGCGGCATCGTCTACATCGTCGACGGCTACAACGTCCTGCACGCCCTGTTCCGCGGCGCGGACAAGGAGGAGATCTTCGCGCGCCGCGACTGGCTCGCCGACCGCCTGGCGGGCTTCGTCGCCCTGCGGGACGCGCAGGCGGTGCTGGTCTTCGACGGCCGGGGTCCGGAGAGCACGAGCACCCGACCCATCAAGGGCGCTGAGGTCGAGGTCGTGTTCGCCGGGGGGCGCTTCACCGCGGACACGCTCATCGCTCGCCGCATCGCCGGTCAGCCCGCCGATGCGCACGTGGTCGTCGTCTCCGCCGACCAGGAGGTGCAGCGCACGGCGGCGCGGGCCGGGGTCAGTCGCATGACGCCGCCCGAGTTCGAGCACGAGCTTGCCGCCGATGATCGACGTCGGCAGGCGCTTGACTCTGCCTCATACTTCACTAGAATGCCCTCTAGGCTTGAGGATAAAGTTGACCCTGAGACTTTGCGACGTCTCGAGGAACTCCGTCACAAGCCAGAGTAGTCGCTCCGGAGGGCAAGAAACGCGGAGCTGGCAGGGGCAATCACCAGCGGAGGTGGGGCACGGATGGCACGCCAGGCTGACCACAGCCGCGGCGCGGGGTCCTCGCACAACCCTCAACTCTTCAGCGAGAGTTCCGACTTCGCGCTCGTACAAGCGTATCGTCGGGGGAGCCAGGCCGCGTTGCACGCGCTCATCGTCCGCTACCACCAGTTCGTGCGTCTCAAGGCGAGTTCGTACTTCCTGGCCGGCGGCGACGCCGAGGACCTCATCCAGGAGGGCCTGCTGGGCCTCTACAAGGCCGTGCGCGACTACCGCGACGACCGGCAGGCCAGCTTCCGCAGCTTCGCGGAGCTCTGCATCACGCGTCAGATCATCACCGCCATCAAGACGGCCACGCGGCAGAAGCACGTGCCGCTCAACGGCTACCTCTCGTTCAGCCAGTCGCCCAACGATTCGTCCGACGACGGCGACTGCTCGCTGGCGGACGTCCTGCCGGGTCCCACGACGCACGACCCGGTCAACCAGGTGATCAGCTCGGAGGAGGTCGACAGTCTCACCACCTGCCTCACGAGCATGCTGTCCGACCTTGAAGGCAAGGTGCTGCGGCTCTACCTCCAGGGGCTGAGCTACGAGCGCATCGGCGGTGAGCTCGACTGCGACTGCAAGACGGTGGACAACGCATTGCAGCGCATCAAGCGCAAGGTCGACCTGCACCTGGAGGGCCGCCGGGTCCCGTCCTGACGGCGCCGAGGCGGCCCGAAGGGGTGAGAACGCGAAGGGCGGGGCTGCCCTCGAGGCAGCCCCGCCCTTCGCGTTCCTGCGGCTCCGTGCGCCCTCAGAAGGTCATGAGGCTCACGTCATGGCCCTGTGCTTGCACGAGCAGCTTGAAGTCGTGCGGGTTGCTGGCCACCTGGGCTGCGTCGGCGAGCGTGATCAGCCCGTCCTCGTACAGGCTCAGCAGTGCCTGGTCGAATGTCTGCATGCCGTAGAAGTCGCCCTCGCGGATGGCGTCGGCGATGAGGCTCGCCTGATCCGGGTCGAGGATGAAGTCGCGGATGCGGTTGGTGCACACCATGATCTCGATGGCCGGCACGCGTCCCTGCCCGTCGGCGCGCACGAGGAGCCGCTGGCTGATGATGCCCTTGAGCGTGCCCGCGAGCATGATGCGCACCTGCTTCTGCTGGTGCAGCGGGAAGAAGTCGATGATGCGGTTGATCGTCTCGGTCGCGTCGATGGTGTGCAGCGTGCTCATCACGAAATGGCCCGTCTGTGCGGCCGTCAGCGCGGCGGACACGGTCTCCGGATCGCGCATCTCGCCGATCAGGATGTCGTCGGGATCCTGGCGCAGCACGTACTTGAGCGCCGACGCGTAGCTGTCCGTGTCGAGACCGATCTCACGCTGGTTGATGATCGACTTCTTGTCCTTGTGCAGGACCTCGATCGGGTCTTCGACGGTGACGATGTGGCGCCGCATGGTGCGGTTGATGTGGTCGATCATCGCCGCCAGCGTGGTGGTCTTGCCCGATCCGGTGGTGCCGGTGACGAGGACCAGGCCGCGGGGCTCCAGCGCCAGGCGCTTGATGATCTCTGGCAGGTGCAGTTCCTCGAACGACGGGATCTTGGTCGTCACCTGGCGCATCGCCACGCTGATGCTTCCGCGCTGCCGGAACACGTTGACGCGGAAGCGTCCCAGGTTGGCGGCCGAGTAGGCGAAGTCGATCTCGTTGTGCTCGCTGAACCGGCGGATCTGCTTGTCGGTCATGATGGACGCCGCCACGTCCTTGGTGTCCTCCGGGGTGAGAGACGGCTCGTCGAGGAGCACCAGCTCGCCGTCCACCCGGATGACCGGCGGGCTTCCCGCCTTGATGTGGAGATCCGACGCGTTGCGCGCCATCATCTCGCTGAGCAGATCGTCGATCGGTTTCATCATCAGCCTCAGTCGCTCGAGTTCTCTCTCCGTGTCCTAGTTCGGCAGAACCGCCGAAAAGCTTACCCTCTCGAGGGCCAAGTCGTGAACGCGCGGGCGTGACATCTGCGAGCTCACCACGGCACCAGGGCCCGGCGGCTCCCGCCGCCGGGCCCTGCAGAGGTCAGAGCAGGTACGAGCGGGCGATCAGAATCGGCCGCCGATCCAGGCGTCCCGCCCGGTCCAGGTGCCGTACCGCACCACGTCGCCGGTGCGCGGCGCCTCGATGCAGGTGGAGCCGCCCACGAAGATCGCGACGTGATGGCTGAAGCTGGCGTTGCCGAAGAAGATGAGGTCGCCGGGACGCAGGTCGGTGAGGGGCACCGGGGTGCTCGCGCGCTGCTGCATCGTGGCGCCGTGGTACAGGTTGATGCCGATCTGCGCGTAGCAGTACATGGTGAGGCCGCTGCAGTCGAACCCCTTGGGGCTTGCGCCGCCCCACACGTAGGGCACGCCGAAGTACCGCTTCGCGATCGCGACGATCTCGGGGCGGCCCGGGCTGTCGGGGTCGACGTTCGGGATGGGTCCCGCATAGCCGGTGAGCGCCAGCTGGGCACGCAGTCTCGCCTTGGCCTTGAGCTTCTTGATCTGCTTCTTGATCTTGCGGGTGAGGTCTTCGAGGTCGGCCTGGTGGGCGAGGAGTTCGTTCTTGTGTTCCTCCCGCTCGGCCACCAGTCTGGCCGCCGCCTTCTGGTCGGCCTTGAGGCGGATGCGGCGGTCCCGGATCTCACGCTTGTAGGCGGCGATGGCGTGGACCGTGTCGACGTCGCTGTTGCCGAGTCGCTGCATCATGTCCATCTGACTGATGAGCTCGTCGAACGAGTCCGCCTGGAAGATGACGTCGATGAGGCCCACGTCGCGGGATTTGTAGATGTTCTCGGCGCGCTGCAGGAGCTGCAGGTTGGCCTGCTCGAGGTGCTCGCGCGCGGCCGCGAGTTGGCGCTGGTTCTCGTCGATCTTGGCCTCGATGGTCTCGAGCCGCGCCGACGCCTGGTTGTACTTCTCGACCGCGATCTCGGACTGGGTGGAGACCTCGTCGAGGCGGGCCTGGACCTCGCGCAGGCGCTGCTTGGCCTTGACGACGGAGCCGGCGGCCGGCGCCGCCGGCGCGGTGAGGAGGACGACCGCCAGTGCGCCGAGCACGGCAAGGACGGCGGTCCTGTAGAAGGTGCTGGTGGTGCTCACTCGATGCTGTACCTCCGCCGTCTCCGATCCTGGAGACGCGCGGTCGCTGTTGCCGGTTCTGATGCAGACGTCTCTTCGTGCCTGTGGGCGCGTTCCCTACACGCTTCGCGAGAACGCGCCCTCAGTACCCGCTGCTGATCAGGGCCGGCCGCCGATCCAGGCGCCGCTGATGGAGCCGTAGCTCACCACGGCGCCCGTGTGCGGGGCGTGGATCATGCTGCCTCCGCCGGCGTAGATGCCGACGTGACGGCTGTAGCTGGCGTTGCCGAAGAAGACGAGGTCGCCCGGCTGCAGTGCGTTGAGCGGGACGGGCTTGCTGGACTGCTGCTGCGCCGTGGCGCCGTGCGCGAGGCCGATGCCGATCTGCGCGTAGCAGAACATGGTGAGGCCGCTGCAGTCGAACCCGCTGGGGCTGGCGCCGCCGTATACGTAGGGCACGCCGAGGTACCGCTGGGCGATGGCGACCACCGCCGAGTGGCCGGAGCCGCCCGGGTCGACGACGGTGCCGCCTCCCCCGCCGCCGCCGGAGCTGCCGGAGTCCGGGGCCGCCTGTGCGGCGGCCTGCGCCCGCGCGGCGGCCTGCTGCTCCAGGCGCCGGATGTCGGCCTTGATGCCGGCCGTCATGGACTCGAGCCGGTTCTCGAGGGCGACGACCTCGGCCTTCTGCGCCGCGGCCTCATCGACCAGCCGGGCCGCGGCCTTCTTGTCGGCGTCGAGCTTGACGCGCCGGTCCTTGATGTCCCGCCGATAGGCCGAGATGCTCTTGACGGTGTCGACGTCGCTGTTGCCCAGCCGTTCCATGAGGTTGAGCTGGGTCACCAGGTCGTCGAAGCTGTTGGCCGCGAAGAGGACGTCGACCACGCTCACGTCTCGCGAGCGGTACATGTTCTCGGCGCGCGCTGAAAGCTGCCGGTTGGCCACCTCGAGGTTGTACTCGGCGACCTTGAGGAGACGTCCGTTCTCCTTGATCTGTTCCTGGACGGTCTCGAGCTGGGACCTCGCCTGGTTGTACTTCTCCACGGCCATGTCGACCTTGTGGTAGACGGTCTGGAGCTTGGCCTGCACTTCGCGCAGCTTGGCTTTCTTGCTGCTGATGGGAGAGGCGAGGGAGGGGGTGGTGAGGAGGAGGGAGAGAAGCAGAGTGCCGAGAAGGACAGAGAACGTGAGGGTCCGTCGCTTGCCGTTCACTGCATCGCCTCCTTCCGGGTGCCGTTCCAGCCTGGCAGCACCCTCGTTGAGGTGAGCCGTCGCGCTCCGTTACTCACCGACTCAAGTACGAGACCCTACCATCAGGGGCCGCGCAGTGACAACCGATGCGGCCCCCGGAGGGAGGCCGAAGCCGGCGTTCAGTCGACGCCGGCGCGGTGCGCCCCGCCGCGCACGGAACCGCGCGGAGTGGGTGTCGGCCACATGCGTTTGAGCGCCTTGACGAAGGCCTTGTTGCGCTCGTCACGGCGCCAGGCGCGCACGATCATCATGCCCCAGCCGTGGAACAGGAGGCGCTTGGTGAACTGGAACGTGAACACGTACTTGAGCCAGGTGCGCAGGGAGTAGAAGCGTGCGTAGCCACGCAGCACCTCGATCTGCAGCTCGTAGGGGGTCATGCGGCGCGGCTCGAACACCACGTGGTGTGCGTCGTAGAGCTCCCAGCGCTTGTCGAAGATGCGCCCCTCCTCGTCGAACTCCCGGAACTGCTGCGTCCCCGGGAGGGGCGTGAGGATGTTGAGCATCACGGTGTCGATGCGGTCGTCCTGGGCGAGCCTGACCGTGTCGCGCACCGTCTGGACGTCGTCGGTGTCGGCGCCCAGCACGAACATGCCGTGGCTCTTGATGCCGTACTCGTGCAGCACGCGGATGGCCTTGCGGATGTCTTCGACCGTCTGCGCCTTCTCGAACGTGTCCAGCGTCTCCTGGTTGACCGATTCGAGGCCGAGGTAGACGAGATGGCACCCGGAGTCGCGCATGAGCTCGAGCAGCTCCTGGTCGCGCACGACGTCGGTGCGCACCTGTGCGGACCACGGGACGGCGAGGTCCTCGTCGATCATCATGCGCAGCAGCTTCTTCAGCCGCTTCTTGTTGGCGGCGAAGTTGTCGTCGTAGAAGAAGACGAGCTCCGGCCGCTTGTCCTTGAGCTCCGCGATGACGCTCTCGGCGCTGCGGAAGCGGTACTTCTTGCCGAACATGGCGGTGACCGAGCAGAAGGTGCAGTCGAAGGGGCAGCCCCAGCTGGTCATGATCGGCACGGTCTTGATCCTGTCGCTGCCCACGACGAGACGCAGGTCCGGGAAGGGCAGGGTGTCCAGGTCGGCGCAGGGCTCGCGCGGCGGGTTGTGCACGGCGAGGCCGTCGCGCTTGAACGACAGACCGGCGATGGTGTCCAGCTCGCGGTCGCCGGCGAGCGCCTCGATCAGCTCGACCATGAGCTGCTCGCCGCCTTCGCCGCGAGCCACGTAGTCCACGTGCTCCAGCGCCTCGTCGGCCATGAAGGTGACGTGCGAGCCGCCGATGACGGTGGGGATGCCCCGGGCGCGGAGGTCGTCGGCGAACCGGTAGGCGGTCGTCGCCGTGGAGGTGGTGCTGGAGAGGCCGACGAGGTCCGACGTGTTCACGTCGTCCCAGTCGATCGGCGCCATGGTGGGGTTGTAGACGAGCACGTCGTGGCCCTGTGCCTTGAGCGTGGCGGCGATGATCGGCAGTCCGAGGCGCGGCAGGAGGACCTTGGCCCAGACGTGCATCCCCGGCGGTTCTGGCTCGATGAGTCTGATCTTCATGCGGCTCCTCGGAACAGGGCGCTCACGTCGATGATGATAGCGAGAGCCTGTGCGCCCGGACAACGTGTCACGCATGACGTCGGGCGTAGGTCGCCTCTGACCATAACGTAACAGTTACGTTAATCGCAACCGTCGTTGTCCCCGGCCTTCACGCGCGCGGCCTCTCCCGCGTGCTCGCGTCGCTCGCGCTCGAGCTGCTCGCGTTCGAGCAGGATGTCCTCGGGGCTCTTGAGGACGAAGGCGAACGCGGCGTGGGCGACGACCACGATGGCCCACGCCCCGACCGGGATGACGAACCACGGGAACCCGGCTCCGGCGAGCAGCCAGATGACGAACAGGAAGACGCTGATGGCCGCCCAGACGATGAGGTCCATCCAGAACCACTGGCGCCGGGCGATCCGTACCGCCTCCCGCTCCCGCAGGGCGGCCCTCCCGAACTCATCCATCCTCCGCTCCTTCCTCCAGGATCGCCACAATATCGCTGCGCGTGCGCGTGAGGGCGGCGTCGATGCTCTCCGCCTGCTCCGGGGTGAGCGCGGCCCGTCGAGGCAGGCCGAGCTCGAAGCGGTCGAGGAGCCGCCCCAGGGTCATGCGCGGCCGGCGCGCTCCGGCGCGCTGCGAGATGTCCCGCCAGGCCGGACCCGCCTCGCGGCGACTCAGCTCGGCGCGGCCCGACTCGGTGAGCCGGTACACTCGCAGGCCCTCCCGCTCCTCGGAGCTGACGGCGCCCGCCTCCTCCAGCGCGACCAGCGCGGGGTAGATGGCCCCCGGGCTGGGCCGCCACTGGCTGCCGACCCGGCGCTGCAGCTCCCGCATGATCGCGTAGCCGTGAGCCTCGCCGAGGGAGGCGATGACCGAGAGGAGCGCGCTCTTGAGCTCGCCGCGGTTGAAGACACGTGGCATGGACAGGTCCGGGTCGCTGCTAGTCGAACGGCCGCCTCGGGCGAGCCGGGCGGCGGTGTGAGCGTGGTCGACGCTACCGTGACAGGTCAGTTGGGTCAATGCGGCGGCGTGGACGGCAGGCCGGGCGGAAGGGCACGCCCCGACCCTCAGAACAGGGCGATGCCGGCGAGGTAGACACCGGCGGCGACGAGGCCGGCCGCCGGAAGGGTGAGGACCCACGCGGTCACGATGCTGCCGGCGACGCCCCAGCGCACCGCGGAGAGGCGCTGGGTGCTCCCGACGCCCATGATGGCGGCGGTGATGGTGTGTGTCGTCGACACGGGGATGCCGAAGTGCGTGGCCACCTGGATCACGCTGGCCGCGGCCGTCTCCGCGGCGAAGCCGTGGATGGGGTCGAGTTTGATGACCTTGGAGCCCAGCGTGTGGATGATGCGCCAGCCCCCCGAATAGGTGCCGGCCGCCATGGCGAGCGCACACACGACCTTGACCCAGAACGGGATCGTGAACGTCTCGATCTCGCCGCTGGCGAACAGGGCGAGCGCGATGACCCCCATCGTCTTCTGGGCGTCGTTGGCGCCGTGGGAGAAGGCCATGAATCCGGCCGAGATGGGCTGCAGGCGCCGGAACCAGGCGTTGACCGGGGCCAGCTGGCGCTTGCGCACGAGCCAGATGAGCCCGGTCATGAGCAGCCACGCTGCGACGAAGCCGATCACCGGCGAGCCGACCATCGGCAGGATGATCTTCTCGATCACGCCGCTCCAGACGACCCCGCTCACGCCGGCCTTGGCGATCATGGCCCCGATGATGCCGCCGAAGAGCGCATGGGACGAGCTCGAGGGGATGCCGAAGAACCAGGTGGTGAAGTTCCAGAACACGGCCCCGATGAGCGCTGCGAGCACGAGGCCGAGGCTCACCAGCTCGGTGTCGACGAGACCTTCACCGACCGTCTTGGCGACGCTGGTGGAGACGAGTGCGCCGATCAGGTTGAGCCCCGCCGCCATGATGACGGCGACCCGCGGCGAAAGCGCGCGCGTCGACACCGAGGTGGCGATGGCGTTCGCCGTGTCGTGGAAGCCGTTGGTGTAGTCGAAGATGAGCGCCAGGGCGATGATCGCGATGAGAAGGACCATGCCCTGCCCGACCTAGTTGTGCTTGAGGACGATGCTCTCGATGACGTTGGCCACGTGCTCGCACTCGTCGATGGCGGCCTCGAGGATCTCTTAGATGTCTTTCCACTTGATGATCTCGGTGCACTCCATCTCGCCGTCGAAGAGGCTGGCCTGCGCGTCTCGCAGGATGCGGTCGCCGTCGTTCTCGAGGCTGTTGATGGCGATGATGCGCTCTTCCAGGCCCTTGGGCTTCTCGAGCGTGTCCATGCACTCCTTGAGCAGCGGCGTGGCCTTGGCGATGACCTCTGCCTGGCGCTTGGCCTGGTCGGAGATCTCGCCGACCCGGTAGAGGATGATCATGTCGACCGCGGCCTCGATGTTGTCGAGGATCTCGTCCGTGGTGGCCACGAGGTCGTAGATGTCCTCGCGGTCGATCGGGGTGATGAACGACTTGTTGAGCTTGCGGACGATGTCGTGGACGATCTTGTCGCCCACGTGCTCGTGCTCGAGGATGGCGGCGGCGACTCCCTTGCGGTCGCCGTCGTTCATGAACCGGACGAGCAGTTGAGCTGCCGCGTCGAGGTTCGCGGCCAGCTCTGAGAACAGGCGGAAATAGTCGTGTTCCTTCGGGACGAGGCTGAGTCTCACGAGGCCTCCCTTTACCGTGGCGCTCGTGGCGGCGGTCCCTGCCGCGCGCCGCGGTAATGGTACAGGGAATGGGGCGGCACGCAACCCTTCGGGACGGTGCCGCGCGAGGTTCTCGTCCTCCGCTCGTCTCCATCTGTCGACACGCACGGAAGGCGCACGGCCGGGCGCTGCTCGCGCAGGCAGCGTACGGTCTCGGCCGCGGCCGGCCCTGCTCGCCTGCTCGCCGCATCGGCGGCGGCGTGTGCAGGCCGAGCGTATTCGGTAGAGTGCACAGCGATGAAGAGCGACCTTACCGACTACTTCGACGAGGTCGAGGCGCGCTTCGAGAACGCGCACGACCTGGACCTGGGGCTCGAGGAGGAGTTCCAGGTCCTCGACAGGGAGACGCTGGCGCTCACCGGCGCCTTCGAGACGCTGCGCGACTCGGCGCCGCCGCGGCTGCGCGAGCGCATCGCCGGCGAGCTCCTCACTTCCGAGATCGAGGTGAGCACGCCGCGGACGCTGCACTTCGGGCAGGCGGCGAAGCAGCTCCTGCTCAACCGCGCAGAGCTTTTCGCACACGCCGACGCGCAGGGGTACGCCCTCGGCTGCACCGGCACCCACCCGTTCTCCGGGTGGAAGGACCAGCGGATCATCGACACCCCGCATTACCGGCTGGTGGAAGACCGCCTCAAGTACGTGGCCTGGCGCAACAACACGTGGGCCGCGCATGTGCACGTGGGCGTGCGCGGCCGCGACCGCGCCATCGCCGTCTGCGACGCCCTGCGCACCTATCTGCCGCACCTGCTCGCTCTCTCCGCCAACTCGCCCTTCATCGAGGACGTGTGGACCGAGCTGCACTCGGCGCGCACCCAGACGTTCGTGCGCATGTTCCCCCGCTGCGGCATCCCCGACGTGTTCGGCACCTGGGCGGAGCATCGCCGGTTCTACGAGGAGCTGATCGCCACCAACTGCATCCAGGAGTTCACCCAGGTCTGGTGGTCGGTACGGCCGCATCACAGGTTCGGCACCGTGGAAGTACGCATCTGCGACGCGCAGACCGAGGCCTGGCAGAGCCTCGCCATCTCGTCGCTCACCGTGGGCCTCATCGCCCATCTGGGACGCATCTACGACGAAGGCCTGCCGCTGCCGGTCCTCGAGACGCGCTACATCGAGGAGAACCTATGGCGAGCGATCCGGTACGGGCTGGACGGCAAGCTGGTCGATTGGGCGATGGGTGAGGAGCTGCCCGCCGCAGACGCGGTGCGGCACCTGGTCGAGCTCGCGGCACCGTATGCGGACGCGATCGGCCTGAGTCCGCATCTGGCGGACGTCGAGCGCATGCTGCGCGACGGGAACGGCGCCCAGCAGCAGTCTCAAGCTCACCGTGAGGGTAAGAGTCTGCGAGAGGTATTCGCGGGCACCGTCGAGGCGGCGCACAGGAGTTCCATCGCGCAGACAGGAGACACGCAGGGAGAACGGAGATGAGCGGACGGGAGAGCACGGAGAGAGTCCTCACGGACGAGGAGCGGGCGCGGGACCTGCTGGAGAAGCTCAAGGGCGTGCACGCGGTGGACGTGGCACGTGACATGGCTCTGGGGCTCGTCAACTTCAGCTCGCCGAAGCTCGGACTCACGGACGAGACGCGCGCCCTGCGAGACCTCGAGGACGTGCGCGTGTCCATCGAGTTGCTGCGTGCGGTAGTCGGCGTCCTCGACGCGGAGACCGGCCAGCAGGCGCACGACCTGCACGACGCCCTCGCCCAGCTGCAGCTCGCCTACGCGCACACGGTCCAGCTCGCCAACGCGGAGCGGGCCGCCGGCGCCGCCGAAGCACCCGGAGCCGCCGAAGCACCCGGCGCCGGGAAGCCGGGGGCGGGGGAGCGGGACGCCGCGGCTGCGGCTCCGCAGGCGGAAGAGGCGCCGGAGACGCCCACGGAGGCGCGCGAGGAGGCCGCGGCGGAGGCCGCCGGGCCGGAGGCGGCGGCGGGCAGGAGTCGTGCGGCCGGACCGTCGGCGAAGAAGCCGGCGGCCGCGAAGAAGAAGCCCGCCCGCGCGTCCGCGGACAAGGCGGCCGCGAAGAAGAAGCCGGCCGCGAAGAGGACGTCACCGTCGAAGAAGAAGCCGGCCGACGAGAGCTGAGGGTCCGGCCGTCGAGCCGGGCGAGGCCTCAGACGCCGGAGAGCGCCCAGAAGCGGGACTCGTCGAGCGTCTCGCCCCGCTCCACGACGATGAACTCCTCGTCGTGCGGCCCTTTCACGAGCTTCTCGAGGAAGCGCAGCGAACCCTCGAGGCGTTCGAGCGGCAGGTCGTAGAACCGGCACACGGTGTCCAGATACTCGCGCCTGTCGTCCAGGCCACGCACGCCCGGCGTCTCGATGACGGCGACGCGGGTGTAGTGCTCCATGATGAGCCGGGCGACCCGGGCGGCCTTCTCCTCGCCGTACTTGGGCACGATCTGCAGGTACTCCTTGTACGGGTCGTCGATGAAGTCGATCCAGCCGCGGGTGTAGTAGTAGGTGCCCGGCTGGGCGCCGTGCTCCTGCAGGTAGCGCTCCCGGGAGCCCAGCAGGAGGGAGATGCAGTCGTCCGCGGCCGGCAGGACCAGCCGGTGATCGCCGCCGCAGAGGCCGACGGTGCCGTTGCTGCAGCGCGCGCAGGCGAGGTAGACGTCGCAGTCGCCGGGCACCGCGTCGATGCGCTCCTGGAGGGCGGCCCGCATCCTGTCCGGGTAGTCGTGCAGGGCGCCGTCGACGAAGTCGACGCGGAGACCACGGCCGTCGCGCTCGATCACGGTCTCGATCTCGTTGCGCAGCACTTCGCAGCTGACGATCCTGGGCGGAGCTGACATGGGGCCATGGTAACAGGACAGCATCGGTCCTGTCGCCCGGCCGACGTGTACGGCGTGCGGCGGCCTGCGGTAGCATGGTCCTCTCGCAAGCCTGAGACGACAGCGTGCGCGCGGCCGCCTGACCGGTCGCGCGCGCTCCGACAGTGAGGAGGAACACTGTGAGCGTCACGAAGCTCCTTGTCGCAGGCGCCGGCCAGATGGGTGCCGGCATCGCCCAGGTCTCCGCCGTCGCCGGGCTCGACGTCGTCATGGTCGATGTCGCGGAGGAGTTCATCGCCCGCGGCATGGCCGGCATCGAGAAGGGCCTCGGCCGGCTCGTCGAGAAGGGCCGCATGGAGGCGGCCGATCGGGACGCCGCGCTGGCCCGCATCACCACGGGCACGGACATCACCGCCGGGGTCGACGCGGACCTGTTCGTCGAGGCGGCGCCGGAGTCCCTCGACATCAAGAAGGGACTCTTCGAGCAGGCGGCGGCGACGCTCCGCGCCGACGCGATCCTCGCCAGCAACACCTCGAGTCTGCCGATCACCGGTCTCGCGAAGTTCGTGACCCACCCCGAGCGCTTCGTCGGCATCCACTTCTTCAACCCGGTCCCGCTCATGGCGCTCGTGGAAGTGGTCGTGGGCGAGCAGACGAGCGACGACACCGTCGCCGCCGCCCGCGCCTTCGCCGAGCGCGTCGGCAAGACGCCGATCACCGTCAAGGATTCGCCGGGCTTCGTCGTCAACCGCATCCTCTTCCCGATGATCAACGAGGCGGCGAACGCCTTCGACGAGGAGGTCGCGACCGCCGAGGACATCGACACGGGCATGAAGCTCGGGGCCAACTGGCCGATGGGCCCGCTGGCGCTCGCCGACCTCGTCGGTCTCGACACCACCACCGCCATCCTCGAGACGCTGGAACGCGAGCTCGGCGACGCCAGGTACGCGCCGAGCCCGGCGCTCGTCAGGCTGCGCGACGCCGGCAAGCTCGGACGCAAGACGGGTTCGGGATTCTACGACTACGGGAAGTGACGCCGCCGTGAGTGCTCTCGAGCGCGGGTACGTCCAGCTCTACACGGGCGACGGCAAGGGCAAGACCACCGCGTCGCTCGGCTTGGTGCTGCGCGCTCTCGGCCAGGGGCTGCGGCCCGCCGTGCTGCAGTTCATGAAGGCCGATCCCGAGTGGGGCGAGATCGTCAGTCTGACCGGTCTGGGCGTGCCCGTGCGGCAGTGCGGGCTGGACCACTGGGTGGTCGCCGGCAAGGTGACGGACGAGGATCGCGCCGCCGCCGCCGAGGGCTTCGCGGCGGCGCGGGCGCTCGTCGAGAGCGGCGACTACGACCTGGTGGTGCTGGACGAGCTCGTGACCGCGCTCTTCTTCGAGCTCGTCCCGCTGCAGGACGTGCTCGACCTCATCCGGCACAAGCCGGAGGGGGTCGAGCTCGTGATCACCGGCCGTCGCGCGCCGGAGGAGCTGATCGCGGCGGTCGACCTTGCGACCGAGATGCGCCCGCTCAAGCACTACTTCGACGCGGGCGTGCAGGCGCGGCCCGGTATCGAGTACTGAAGAGGGACGGCTCGTTGACGCACACGCTCATCTACCCGCACACCACCCGGCACAACGCCGCCGGGCACCTGGAGATCGGCGGCTGTGACGTCGTCGACCTGGCGCACGAGTTCGGGACGCCGCTGTTCATCTACGACGAGCAGACGCTGCGCGACCAGTGCCGCGCCTACCACGCGGCCTTCGGGGCGCGCACCGACGAGTACGAGATCGTCTACGCGAGCAAGGCGTTCACCTGCCGCGCCATTGTCGAGCTGATCGCGCAGGAGGACCTCTCGCTGGACGTGGCCACGGGCGGCGAACTGGCGGCGGCGCTGGCCGGCTCGTTCCCGCCGGGACGCATCTACTTCCACGGCAACAACAAGTCGGCGGCCGAGATCGAGTACGGTCTC
>JAAZAR010000111.1 GCA_012514235.1 Actinomycetota bacterium | reverse complement strand
TGTGCTCGCGCGCGCCGGTGATGACGAGATCGGTGGTCATGCCGCTCCTAGGATAACGCGACCGTCAGGACCGTCAGTCGCGGGTCAGGATAGCCGCGCAGAGGCTACCAAACCGAACGTACGTTCGCAAGACGGCGCGCCGGGGTCAGGTCTCGAACGAGAAACCGGCGTCGAAGACCCGGAGACAGGCGCCCGCCACCTCCGGGTCGTACCACCGTCCGGCGCCGCCGCTGATCTCGTCCAGCGCCGGCTCGAGTCCGAGCGACGGCCGGTACGGCCGATGGGACGCCATCGCCTCCACGACGTCCGCGACGGCGAGGATCCGCGCCTGCAGCAGGATCGCCTCGCCGCGCAGGCCCTGCGGATAGCCGCTGCCGTCCAGGCGCTCGTGGTGGTGCAGCACGGTGAGCGCGACCGGCTCGTTGAACTCGATCGCGGCAAGGATGTCGTACCCCGCCCTGGGGTGCTGCTGGACGATGCTGAACTCGACGGGGCTCAGCCGTCCCGGCTTGGAGAGGATCTCTGCCGGGACGGCGATCTTGCCGATGTCGTGCAGCATCCCGGCAAGCCGCAGACCCTCGAGCACGCCGCCCCTCAGCCCGAGCTCGGCCCCGATGGCCACCGCCAGCTGGGTGACGCGGAGCTCGTGGCCGGCGGTGTACGGGTCGCGACTCTCCACTACCTTGCTCATGGCGAGCACGGCCCCCGACTGCGTGCGTTTGAGCTGGTCCGCCTGGCGCCGGATCTCCTGCTCGGCGAGCTTGCGTTGGGTGATGTCCAGGATGATGCCGTGCCAGAGCGCACCGCCGTCCGCCGTGCGCAACGGGTGCGCCTCCGACCAGCGCCAGCGCAGGCCCTGCCGCGGCAGGAGCACGCGGTACTCGCAGGAGAACGTCTCGAGCGTGCGGGCGGACTCCTCGACGAGCTCGACCACGCGATCGCGGTCGTCGGGATGAAGGCGCCCGAGCGCCGGAGCAGCGTCCTCCCTGACCTCCTCCGGCGTGACCTCGTAGATGTCGGTCATGCCGGGGCTCGCGTAGGGGAACGCCGACCGACCGTCGGGCCAGAGACGGTACTGATAGATGACGCCGGGCACGAGACGGGCGAGGTTCGTGAGCAGGTCGTTGCTCGCCGCGAGTTCCTGCTCCGCGCGCTTGCGCTGCGTGATGTCTCGCCCGACGCCGAGGATCCCCACCACGCCGCCGTCGGCGGCGATGACCGGCGTCTTGAGCGTCTCGATGACCTCACGATGGCCGTCGGCGGCGAAGACGACCTCCTGCTCCTTCATCGTCGTCCCGCCCGCCTCCATGGCGACCAGATCGTGCGCGCGGATCGAGGCGGCGAACTCCTCGTCAAGGAAGTCCAGGTCGGTCTTGCCTACGATCTCGTCGACCGGCGCCCCGAAGTACTGCGCGAAGCGCCGGTTGCAGGAGAGGAAGACGCCCTCGGGGTCCTTGAGCCACACCATGTCCGGCAGGGTGTCGACGAGCGTGCGCAGGTGAGCCTCGCTCGTCCGCAGCGCCTCCTCGGCGAGTACCTCGTCGGTGATCACCTCGGTGTCCACGATGATCCCGCCGATCGAGCCGTCGGCCTCATACCACGGGCGGCACTCCCACCGCGTCCAGATGACGCTCCCGTCGACCCGCACCCATGGGTCCCTGTCCGCCGAACTCACCCTTCCCGCGAGGGCCTGTCTGTGTACCTCGCGCCACTTCTCAGGCACGTCCGGGAACACCTCGTAGTGGTGCCGGCCGACCACATCCCTCTCCGCGGTGCTGTAGTCGCGCAGGAACTTCTCGCTGACGTACACGTAGCGCAGCTCGCGGTCAAGGATGGCGATGGAGCTGCGCGTTGGAGACCACGTAGTCCAGCAGGTCCCTCATGTGCGCGACGCGTTCTGCCGCCTCGCTCTCCTTCGTGATGTCGCGGGCGACACCCTCGACGGCGACGAGGCTCCCGGCGTCGTCCCGGATGGGCACGAGCCGGCTCTGCATGCGGCGCACGACGCCGTCCTTGCCGACCCAGCGCACGATGACGGGGTCCGGGGGCACGTCCTTCGTCGAGAACAGAGAAGTCATCACGTGGACGTCGTCCGGATGCGCCATGGAGATCATGAGCGTGGGGTCTGCGTAGAACTCCTCGGGCGAGTAGCCGGTGATCGTCTCGACCGCCGGATTGATGTACGTCAGCCCACGGTCCGGCTCGAACTCGTACCGGAAGACGATGTCGGCGAGGTTCTCCACGAGCCGGCGGTACCGCTCCTCCGTCTCGCGAGCGCGCTCCTCCGTCTCGCGCTGGCGCGTGATGTCGCGGGCATAGATGATCATGAAGTCGCCCTCTTCACGGGCCAGGTGGTCGAGCGTCACCGACACGAACACCCGGCGCCCGCCCGGGGTCTCCACGGGGACCTCGAGGTCGAGCACCGGGCCGTTGACGGTCTTGGCCCACAGCGCCGCCCAGGATCCTTCGTCGAGCATCGGCGACCAGCCCCAGATGCGCCGCCCGACCAGCTGCTCGCGGGACACGCCCGCGAGTCGTTCGGCATGGCCGTTCATGTAGAGGATCGACCCGCTCTCGTCGACGTACGCGACGGCCTGCGAGGAGTGCTCCAGGGCGAACTGACTCTGGCGCGCGAGCTCGTCGGCGGCGCGCTGGCGGCGCCGCAGGTCGGCGCCCTCCAGCGCGTGCCGGACGGCAGGGGCCAGACGCGTGAGGTGGTCCTTGAGGACGTAGTCGACCGCTCCGGCGGTGAGCGTGGCCACCGCGGTCTCCTCGCTGATCGCACCCGAGACGGTGATGGCCGGCAGGTCGGGGGCCTCCTCCACGATGATCTCGAGCGCTCGGGGGCCGCCCAGGGACGGCAGGTCGAAATCGACCAGCCGCGACACCCCAGCCGCCCTCGGCGAGCGCGTCTCGCAGTGCCTGTTCCGTGTCGACCCGACGGCAGCGAAGATCCGTCATCCCGGCGCCGCGGAGGCAGCGCAGCATCAACTCGACGTCGTCAGGGTCGTCTTCGATGAACAGGATAGGCAGCTGCATGCCGTCGTCCCCCTCGACCGCGTCGACACAGCATATCCGCGGCGGGCTGCGTACGTCGAACATGTCGCCGCCCCCGGGCGCCGGGAACGCAGCGCGGACGGTCAGTCGATGAGGAGAAGGCCGGTCCAGGCGGGATGGTCCTCGGCCGGCAGTTCGACGCTGAGGCCGGCCGCCTCGGCGGTGGCGACGACGTCGATGCCCACGGCCTCCATGGAGGGACGCGCCTGGAACGGATGCCGGCACGGCTCACCGGAGGACTGACCGACGCACTCCTCGCAGAGCACGCACTCCCCGCCGGAGAACGCAGCCGCGTACCGATAGCCGAGTTTGAAGGCGGCCCGCTCGAGGTCGGTCATGAGGTGCGCGAAGCGGCTCTGGCTCTCCCGCAACCCTTCGATCTGCTCCTCGTCCGCTTTGGCCTCGGCATGCGTCCTGCCGCCGAACTGGTCGTCCACGCAGTCCTGGGTGATGGGGATGTCCATCTGGACGACGAGGGCGTCGCCGTACCGGCCGAGCACCTGGCGTGTCTCGGCCGCCGCCATGACGCTCGGCGGGCACATGAGGTTGTGGCCGTACCCGGAACAGAGCGGGACGCGGCACTTGAGGTTGACGCGCTCGTCCACCACGACCGCCGCGGCCGGCACCGGGGCGGCCCGGTCGGCGCCGAGGTCCTCAGCCTCGTGGATGAGCTGCTGCAGGTGCAGGGCGTCAGCCACCTGCCCCTCCTCTCCCGGCGAGCTCCTTGCTGAGCTCCCTGATCTCGTCGCGCAGTTTGGCGGCGTACTCGAACTTGAGCTGGTCCGCCGCCTCGAACATCTCCGCCTCGAGACTCGTGAGGAGCTTCTCGAGGTCCTGCCGCGGCATGGCCACCTTCTTGGCGACGGCCCGGGCGGCGCGGCGGCCCTTCGTGGGCACCGCCGCCGCGTCGCTCATCATGGTCGCGATGTCGCTCACGCCCTTGACCACGCTCTGCGGCGTGATGCCGTGCTCCTCGTTGTAGGCCGTCTGCTTCGCGCGGCGGCGGTTGGTCTCGTCGATCGCCGTCTTCATCGCCGCCGTGACCTTGTCGGCGTACATGATGACGGTTCCTTCCACGTTGCGCGCGGCGCGGCCGATCGTCTGGATGAGGCTTGTCTGGCCGCGCAGGAAGCCCTCCTTGTCGGCGTCGAGGATGGCGACCAGCGTGACCTCCGGCAGGTCCAGGCCTTCGCGCAGGAGGTTGATGCCGACCAGCACGTCGAACTCGCCCAGACGCAGGTCGCGCACGATCTGGATGCGCTCCAGCGTGTCGACCTCGCTGTGCAGGTACCGGACCTTGAACCCGCTCTCGATGAGGTAGTCGGTGAGGTCCTCGGCCATACGCTTGGTCAGCGTGGTGACGAGGACCCGCTGGTCCCGCTCCACGCGAGCGCGGATCTCGTTCATGAGGTCGTCGATCTGCCCCTCGGTGGGACGTACCTGCACCTCGGGGTCGATGAGCCCGGTCGGCCGGATGATCTGTTCGGCGACGTTGACGCTGTGCGCGAGCTCGAACTCGCCCGGTGTGGCGCTCACGAAGATGAGCTGCGGGACCTTGTCGAGGAACTCGTCGAACCGCAGCGGCCGGTTGTCGAGCGCGCTCGGCAGGCGGAAGCCGTAGTCGACGAGCTGCTGCTTGCGCGAGCGGTCGCCCTCGCTCATGGCGCGGATCTGGGGCAGCGACATGTGGGACTCGTCGACGAAGCACAGGAAGTCGTCCGGGAAGTAGTCGAGCAGGCAGTTGGGCGTGGCTCCCGGCTCCTTGCCCAGCAGGATGCGGGAGTAGTTCTCGATGCCGCTGCAGTAGCCCATCTCGCGCAGCATCTCCATGTCGTACTGCGTCCGCTGCCGCAGACGGTGCGCCTCGAGCACCTTGCCGTTCTCCTCGAACCAGGCGCAGCGCTCCTCCATCTCGCGGCGGATCTCGACGAGCGCGCGCTCGATGGCCGGGTCGTTGGTGACGAAGTGCGTGGCCGGGTAGACGGCCACGTGCTGCGGCCTGTCGAGCACCTCGCCGCCGACGGGGTCGTAGCTGACGATCTGCTCGACCTCGTCGCCCCACAGCTGGACGCGGATGGCCGTGTCCTGCGCGGCCGGCCAGATCTCGATGGAGTCGCCGCGCACGCGGAACTTGCCGCGCGCGGGCTCGAAGTCGTTGCGCGCGTACTGGATGTCGACGAGCTTGCGCAGCATCTCGTCGCGCTCCACGGTCTGGCCCACCTGCAGCAGCACCATCTTCTCGAGGTAGTCCTCCGGGGAACCCAGGCCGTAGATGCAGCTCACGCTGGCGACGATGACGACGTCCCGCCGCAGGAACAGCGAGGTGGTGGCGGCGTGGCGCAGGCGGTCGATCTCGTCGTTGATGGACGAGTCCTTCTCGATGTAGAGATCCTGCGCCGGGACGTAGGCCTCCGGCTGGTAGTAGTCGTAGTAGCTGACGAAGTACTCGACCGCGT
>JAAZAR010000128.1 GCA_012514235.1 Actinomycetota bacterium | reverse complement strand
CGCCGTGTTCGTGCTCTGGGTCATCGTGCAGTGGGTCATCCTCTTCGTCGCGCGCTTCCCCAGGGGGATGTGGGACGTCGTCGCCGGCTACGTGCGCTGGTACACAAGGGTGACCGCCTATGCGCTGGGCCTCGTGGACCGGTACCCGCCCTTCACGTTCGAACCGTCGATCACGGGTGGGATGCCTCCGTCTCCGACGGCAGCGTCCTGGCCCGCCGCACCGCCCTCCGGAGGCCCGACGGCGCCGGCGCCGTCCTGGCCGCCCGCCCCTCCGGCACCCCCCGGAGCAGGCTCCACGGCCCCACCGCCCCCGCCGAGCGCACGACCCGCGGCTCCTCCACCGCCACCCGTGACCCCGGACCACCCGGAAGCGCCGGGACAGCCGCCGGCTCCCGAACCGCCTCGGGAACAGCCGTCCGACGACACTGGGAGGTCGCTGGGAGACTGACTTGCCCCCGACTCGGGAATGCCGCATACTACGTTGTCCCGGGACATCCGGGTCCCGCGTGGGGCATTAGCTCAGCTGGGAGAGCGCCTGGATCGCACCCAGGAGGTCAGCGGTTCGATTCCGCTATGCTCCACCACCCCGCACCCTCGTTGCGAGCAGCGTCCGCTGGTGGTCCCTTCCCTCGTCTGGTCGTCCTGTCTGCTTCCCGGCACGGCGTATACTGCTGCCCGACCACGGTTCACAGGGCACCCATCCAGGAACGGAGGCTTCAGCCGATGGGACGCGAGATCCAGTTCACCACCAACTACAGCGACCTCAGCACCGACAACGGCTTCCAGTTCGAGTTCCGCTGCATGCGCTGCGGGAGCGGCTACCGCACGGAGTTCGACGCGTTCGAACTGAGCGCCGCCACCAACGTCCTGGACGGCGCCAGCGGACTGTTCGGCGGCGTGTTCGGGCGGGCGGCGGACGTCGCGCAGCGTGCCAAGTCAGCCGCCTGGGAGAAGGCCAGCGACAAGGCCTTCGCCAAGGCCCAGCAGCAGATCATGCCCAAGTTCGTGCAGTGCCCTCGCTGCAGCGCCTGGATGTGCCGCGAACACTGCTGGAACGAGAAGAAGGGCCTGTGCAAGCAGTGTGCGCCCGACCTTGGCGTCGAGATGGCGGCCGCCCAGGCCAGCCGCTCTGTGGAGGAGGTCTGGGCACACGCCAAGATGGCGGAGGAGGACAAGCACCTCACGGACCAGGACTGGCGAGAGGGCATCGTGGCGTCATGTCCCTCGTGCGGCGCGCCACAGGCGACCAACGCGAAGTTCTGTGCCCAGTGCGGCGCGGACCTCAAGAGCGGGAAGCACTGCACCCAGTGCGGGACGAAGCTGCAGCCCGGAGCGCGGTTCTGCAACGAGTGCGGGTCGCCCGTGACCTAGCGGCAAGGCGTCACGATGCCGCCGAACTCGACCACGACTTCCTCATCAAGAGGGGCCAATTCGTGCGATTTTCGTCCTCAGATTCCTTGTCGGCACGCCGTCCTGGTGGTAGAACGTCGGGGTGAGAGGCAGTCCCGCGCTTCCGTACGGGGGTGTGGTCATGAGGAGGGGGTAGCAGCATGAAGGTCCTTATCGTCGGCGCCGGCATGCAGGGCCAGGTGCTCACCTGGAACCTGGGGCGCAATCCCGCAGTCACGGAGATCATCGTGGCGGACTACGACGAGGAGCGCGCCGCGTTCGTCGCCGGCCAGGTCGGCAACGGCAAGGCGCTGTCCGCGTTCATCGACGCCGCGGACAGCGACGCCGTCGCCAAGGCCGGCGAAGGCTGCAAGCTCGTCGTCAACGCCGTCATCCCTGAGTTCAACAAGTCGATCATGACGGCGTGCCTCAAGTGCGGCGCGGCCTACATGGACATGGCCCAGGGCCAGACCCGCACGCAGACGATCGACGAGGCCTACCTCGACCAGATGACGCTGGCCCCGGAGTTCGAGAAGCAGGACCAACTCGCCCTCCTCAGCACCGGCATGGACCCCGGTGTCACCAACACCTTCGCGGCGAACGGCTACGAGGACCTGGACAAGTGCTTCGAGATCCGTATCAAGGACTATGCGCTGTTCGACTCGCCGGTGCCGCTCCAGGTCTGGTCGCAGGAGACGTACTACACGGACTGCGCCCAGCCGCCGCTGCTGTATGAGGACGGCGAGTTCAAGCGCGTCGAGATCTTCGGACGTCGCGAGCAGTACGAGTTCCCAGCGCCGTTCGGCCTCGGCACCGTCATCTGCCACGACCACGAAGAGGTCAGCACGCTGCCGCGCACGCTGCCCGCAGCGCTCGGTGAGAAGGGTCTCCGCTACGTCGACTTCAAAATGGGCGGCGACGAAGAGGGCATCGACGCGGACCTCGCCCTCGTCGCCTCCGGCATGACGAGCAAGTACCCCGTGACCCTCAAGGACGGGACCGAGGTCAGGCCGATCGACGTGTTCGTCGCCACCTTGCCGCCGAACCCGCCGGCCGACGAGCTCGCGAAGCTTGCGCTCGCCGGCGAGATCACCGACAACGGCGTCGTCACCGTCGACTGCATCGGCGAGAAGAACGGCAAGCCCGCGAGCATCGGCTACTACGTCTTCCCGCCGGACATCCAGTGGGTCAACAGTCAGATCCCCGGCGCCACATGTGTGAGCTACGGCACCAGCACCCCGGCAAGCATCTACGCCGAGTTCATCGTCGAGGACAAGATCGACAAGAAGGGCATGATCTGCCCGGAGGAACTCAGCCGCGAGGTGCGCGACGCCTTCATCGCCGAGATGGGCGTGCGCAACATGCCGGTGTTCCGCAAGGAGTCAGTCGCCGCCAACTGATCGCCTCGCTGAGGCGCGGGGACGCTCCCCGGCCGAAGCAGCCGGGCCGGGGCGGCATATGCCGCCCCGGCCTTTTCCTATGCGAAAGAGCTCAGCCAACACCGCAGAAGCGCGTCGCCGCCACTATGAGGCAGCGGGCCGCGGTCTCGAGATCGGTCAAGGGCACGTGCTCGTCCGGCATGTGCGCGACGCGCACGTTGCCCGGCCCGAACAAGACCGTGGGGATGTGGCCGACATTGACGAGCAGGCGCGCATCGGAGCCGTAGGGCACGCCCTCGAGCACAGGAGCCGCACCGGTCACGGCGGTCACGGCGGCGGAGACCGCCGTGACGACGGGATCCTCGGGATCCGTCACGGCAGGGTCGAAACGGCCGCCCCACCACTCGATCTCCGGAGGGTGGCCGGCGAGCCAGGGGTCTGCCGCGGCGGCACGGGCGATCGCCTCTTCGAACGCCCGCCGGGCCGCAGCCACATCCTCGCCGACGGCGATGCCGTACCGCCCCTCCGCCACGAGCGTGTCGGGGACGCTCGACGCCCAATCGCCGGCGCGCACCGTGCCGACCTCGATCGGCCACGGCAGGCGATAGCCGGCGAAGAGCGGGGAGCGCGGGTCGCCGGCGACGCCGGCGCGCCCGGGAGAAGCCTCTGCGTCCCCGGCGTCAGGCGACGCAGGAGCCACGTCGCAGCGCTCCGCCTCGAGGCGTCGCAGCGCGGCCAGCAGAGGCATGAACCCCTCCACCGCGCTCACGCCCTCCTCGCGCACGCATCCGTGCGCCGAGCGGCCGTGCACCACGAGGCGGAACATCAGCGAGCCGGCTTGTGCAGGGACCACGTGCAGCCGGGTCGGCTCCATCACGACAGCGCCGTCGGCAGTGTGGCCGCGCACCAGCGTCGCAAGGGTGCCGGTACCCCCGTCCTCCTCGCCGACGACGCTCGCCACGCTGAGGCGCCCGCTGAGACGGACCCCGGCGTCCCGCAGTGCCTTGGCGGCGAAAAGCGCGCAGCAGAGGCCGCCCTTCATGTCGGCCGCGCCGCGGCCGTAGACGCGGCCGTTCCGGACGGCCGCGTCCCACGGCGTCCCAGTCCAGGCGGCCTCGTCGCCGACCGGCACGACGTCGATGTGCCCGTTGAGCAGCAGATCCCGGCCGGCGTCTCGAGATGCGGGCTCGCCTATCCACCCCACCACGCCCAGCGCCTCGTCCCGCTCCACCTCGTGGCACCAGTCGGGGTGGCGAGCGAGCCCCTCCAGGTCGACGGACCAGACGTCGGTCTGGAACCCTTCGGCCTCCATCCAGGAGGCGACTCTTCGCTGTGCAGAGGTCTCGGCGCCGTCCAGGCTGGGGATCGCGATCAAGTCAGACAGCAGCGCGACGAGCCCGTCGACATCGAGGGCCTCGATCGCCCGGCGCTCTACCGCGCTGGTCCCGTCGGTCACAGACTCACTCGGGGTCGCGCCAGATCGGCCGCGTGAGACACGTGGGCCCCCCCTCGGCCTTGAAGGAGAGCGGTGCGCCGGGGAAGGTGACGACCTCGCAGTCTGCCATCTCGAGCAGTCGTCGCGTGACCGGGCTGCCCTCGAGCATGATGCACATGCGCGGCGCCACGGTGAGGACGTTGGTCGCCTGCGTGCGGACGAACTCCTCCTCGGGGACCTCGAGCAGCCGAACCCCGCGGCGCTTGAGCTCGCTCCAGAAGGCCGTGGGCATCAGCGGCGGGTAGGCGACTGCGAGGTCGACGTCGACCGGGCTGATCAGGCTGAGCAGGTGCAGGCACGCATCCGGTCCGGTGAAGAACGGCAGGTCGTAGTCGAGCACCGTCACGCCCAGCGGCTCGAGGAGGCCGCGGAGCTGACGGACGCCTTCGGCGTTGGTCCGAAAGCCGCGGCCGACCGCCAGCGTGTCGTGGTCCAGCCACATGGTATCGCCGCCCTCTGCGCGCGCTTCGCCTTCGAGGCGGCCGTACACGGGCACACCGCACTCCTGCAGGGCGCGCGCCAGCGGCTCCTCCTCGCCGCGACGCTTCTCCTTGCCCATGCTGAGCACCAGGGTGCCCGCGTCCGTCACCAGTGCCGGGTCGAAGACGAAGACGCTGTCGCTGTGCTCGGGCAGCGGCTCCTCGTGGTAGAGGACCTCGACGCCCCAGGCGCGAAGCGCGCCCGCGAACTCATCGTGCGCATGGCGCGCCTCCTCCACGTCGATCGCCTCCGTGTAGTGCCAGTCGTCGGGATCCGCCGCCGCCATCGCCTCGCCCGGGCGGCGCATCAGCACGCGCCGCAGCCGCCCGACCATGCCCTGCGCTCCATAGCCTTCAGCCATGTGTCCCCCTGATGGATTCGAGACTCGAGGATGTGCGTGGGCGATGCGGGAGGTCAGACCAGTCGTCGCCTTCGCCCGGATGAGGCGCCGCCGGATCCGGCTCGCCTGCGCCGCCGGCAGCCGAAGGCGCGCCGGGAACGGCATGCCCGGCGCGACCGCGATGCGCCGTCAGTCGCCGTGGATCTTGCGGCGCCACGGGGCCCACGATGTGGGCCGCGACATGTCGGCGAACTGGTGTACCGGCGTCCCGTCGACCGTGGTGCACACGAGAAGGCCATCCGTGTCGAGCACGGACACAGCCTTCCCGTCGAGGAACGCGAACAGACTGACGAGTCCAACGGCGTCTGCGCCTCCGCCGAGTTCGTCGACGGTGAGGGTGTGATTCCACAGAAGGCGCTCCCACGTGGCACCCACCCGATCCCATGTGAGGTCGACTCGCGTGCCTCGGACGAGCAGGGAGATATTGACGTCGTCGCTCGCCACGATGCGGCCCTTGCCACGCCAGAACACCAGAGGGAAATCGGCGCCGATCATCACGGCAGCGCGAGACTTCATCGCCTCGAGTGAGACCAAGGTGCCGGTCGCGCGATCGATGATGTCGCCGGCGTCGGATCGCGTCATGACTTCGTTGGGGATCATCATGCCTCCTGAAGGGACGGCTGCGAAGACTAGTGTACCTGCGGCTACGGGCGCGGTACCAACCCGACGCGCTCCCGGACCTTGGCCAGTGTCCGCTGGGCGATGGCCTCCGCACGCTCGGCGCCCGTCTTGAGCACGCCGAGCGTGTAGCTCTTGTCCGCTTCGAGTTCACGGATCCTGGCCTGGATGGGAGCGAGCGCGTCCACGATCACCTCCGCCAGGTCCGACTTGAAGTCGGCGTAGCCCTTGCCGGAATAGCGCGCCTCGATGTCGGCGATGGCATCGCCGCTGAGGGCGGCGTAGATGTCCAGCAGGTTGGTGAGCGACGGCTTGTCCGGGCCGCCCCTGACTTCGGAACCCGAGTCCGTGACGGCGCGCCGGATCTTCCTGCGGACGACATCCGGCGCATCCATGACGGCGATGTAGCTGCTCTCGGACCCGGCGCTCTTGCTCATCTTCTTCGCCGGGTCGTCGAGGCTCATGACGCGCGCCCCGCCCTCCTTGATGATCGGCTCCGGCACGACGAACGCCTTGCCGAAGGCGTTGTTGAAGCGCTCGGCCAGATCGCGCGTGAGCTCCACGTGCTGCTTCTGGTCCTCCCCCACAGGCACGGCATCCGCCCGGTACAGGAGGATGTCGGCCGCCATGAGCACCGGGTAGTCGAACAGGCCGACGGCGATGCTCTCGCCCTCGGCGCCCGCCGTCTTGTCCTTGAACTGCGTCATGCGCCGCAGCTCGCCCATGTACGTGATGGTGTTGAGGATCCACATCAGCTCGCTGTGCGCGGGCACGTGGCTCTGGACGAACACGATGGAGCGTTCGGGATCGACGCCGCTCGCGAGGAAGAGGTTCACGAGGTCGATGGTGTTGCGCCGCAGTTCCGCCCGGACCTGCCGGACGGTGATGGCGTGCAGGTCCACGGCGCAGTACACGCACTCGTGCGTCTCCTGCATCGCCACCCAGTTCTTCACTGCCCCGAGATAGTTGCCCAGGTGCAGCGTGCCGGACGGCTGGATGCCGCTGAAGACGCGCGGGCGTCGTGCCGATGTCTCATCCAGAGGGCTCACGGTCTCGCAGTCTACAGAAGCCTCACCGGGGGAGCCACCGAGGCGGGACTTCGCGGCTGCAGATCGAGGAACGACGTTGCGGTCCCCGGAATCGCGGTGCTACAGTGCCGGAAACCGAGGACGCCCGGAAGATGGTCGCGTGAGAGCCCGCCGGCCGGGAGGCTGCGCGGGCGCCGAAGGGGCAAGGATGGCGCCGGATACGCCGCCGAAACTCTCAGGCCAATGGAGCGCGACAGGACGGGCCCCTGGAGATCGCGGCGACACCCGCGACGGACAGGGTGATGGGGACATCACCCTGTCCGTCGATGCTTAAAGGGGTGAGCTGCATGACCACACCAGGCACCAGCCCGCTGGCCGAGCGCATGGATCGACTCGGGACCGAGACCGCGTTCGCCGTCTCGGCCGAGGCGGCGGCGTGGAAGGCGCTCGGCCATACCGTCTATCCCTTCCATCTGGGCGACATGGACCTTCCGACGCCCGAGAACGTCGTGCAGGCGGCCTTCAAGGCGATCCGGGACGGGAAGACCGGCTACTGCCCGAACGCGGGAATCCCCCAGCTGCGCGAGACACTGGCCGACGACGTTGGCGCCGCGCGCGCGATCCCGTACGGCCCGGACAACGTCGCCGTCCAGCCGGGCGGCAAACCCGTCATCGAGAAGTTCCTTCTCGCACTCATGGACCCCGGCGACGAAGTGCTGTACCCGGATCCGGGGCTCCCGATCTACGAGAGCCAGATCGAGTTCCTGGGAGGGGTCGCCAGGCCCTACGGGTTCGTTGACGGAGAGCGAGGCTTCCTGCTGGACCTTGACGCCATCCGGGCGGCCATCACGCCCCGGACGAAGCTGCTCATCCACAACAACCTGCAGAACCCGACGGGGTCCGAGAGCCCTGACGAGGAGATCGAGGCCCTCGCGTCACTCGCTCTCGAGCACGACCTGTTCGTGCTTTCGGACGAGGCCTACTGGGACGTGCGATACTCCGGCTGGAGCAGGTCCATCGCATCCTGGCCGGGCATGCGCGAGCGGACGGTCATCCTCTACACCTTCAGAAAGAAGTACGCGATGACGGGATGGCGGCTGGGAGCAGCGATCGGCCCTGAGGACGTCATCGCCCGCATCGCGACCTTGAACGTCAATCAGGAGTCGTGCACCACGCACTTCGTGCAATGGGCCGGTGTCGAGGCCCTCACGGGCGACCAGACCGGGGCCGAGGAGATCATCCGCGTCCTCAGGGAGCGACGTGACGTGACGGTGGACCTGCTGAACGAGATCCCCGGCGTGACCTGCTACCGTCCCGAGGCGACGTTCTATCTCTACCCGGAGGTGACGGGACTCATGGAGCGCAAGGGCTTCTCGACGTATGACGAGTTGCGGCGCGCGGCGCTGGAGCAGACGGGCGTCAGCTTCTGCACCCGCCAACACTTCGGCCGCGCGCTTCCCGGTGAGGAGCGCTACTACGTCAGGTTCGCCTACTCCGGGATACCGGTCGAGGCCATCCAGGAGGGCCTCGGGCGACTCAAGGAGTGGGCACAGTGAGTGCCGCAGCCTCGCCGCATCTGTTGCGCACGCCGCTCTACGCCCAGCACGTCGCCGCCGGAGCCAGGATGGTCGACTTCGGCGGCTGGGAGATGCCGGTCCAGTACCCGACGGGGATCATCGCCGAGCACCTTGCCACGCGCCGCTCGGCCGGCCTCTTCGATGTCTCCCATATGGGCCGCTTCGTCTTCCGCGGGCCCGGCGCGGCCGAGTTCCTCCAGCACGTCCTCACCGGCAATGCCGAGGCGCTGGACCTGCTGCAGGCCCAGTACACGATGGTGCCGACCGACACCGGCGGCGCCGTCGACGACGCCTACCTCTACCGCTTCGCGGAGGGGGAGTACCTCCTGGTCGTCAACGCCTCCAACAGGCACAAGGACTGGAACCACTTCCACGAGCACCTCTCCCGCTTCCCGACCGTCGAGATGACGGACGAGACGGGCGAGATCGCCATGGTGGCGCTGCAGGGCAAGGCCTCACGAGACATCCTTGGCGGACTCATCGAGGAGGGCACGCTCCCCGAACCGCTGCGGAACGAGTTGAGCATCGCGTCACTGCGGCTCGACGGAGGACTCGTGGAAGCGCGCATCGCGCGCACCGGGTACACCGGAGAGCCCGTCGCCTTCGAGATCTTCGTCGCCGGCCACGAGGCGCCGGCCCTGTGGGACGCTCTGGTCGGCGCGGGCGCCGTACCCGTGGGGCTCGGCGCCCGCGACACCCTGCGCCTCGAGGCCGGCCTGCCACTCTACGGCCACGAGCTGGGCACCGGTCCGGATGGGCACGAGATCCCGGTCTTCAGCTGCCCTCTGGCACCCATCGCGGTCAGCTTCTCGTCGCGCAAGGGCGACTTCATCGGGCGGCAGGCCCTGGAGCGGCAACAGCGTGCCTACGCGCGCATCCTCCAGCGCGACTGGTCGCTGCTCGAGGACCTGCCGCGGCTCGTGCGGCCGGTGGCCGTCACCGGCCGCGGCATCGCCCGGGAGGGCGCCGCTGTCCACGCCCAGGACGATGCGCGCTTCGGCGGGGACACCTTCCTCGGCTGGATCACGAGCGGCACCGCCGTTCCCTACTGGGGCATGGAGGGAGAGGGCCTGTGCTCGATGCAGACGGAGGACCATGGGCTTCGCTCCATCGCCCTCGCCTACCTGGACAGCAGGGTGCTGGAGGACGACGAGGTCGAGGTCGACGTGCGTGGACGCCGTGTACCCGGGCTGGTCGTCCCGTACCACCTTCGCAGCGACGCGCCGCCCTGCGCGCGCGCCATCATCTGGGACTACACTCCCCAGCTCACCGAGCCGGAGGGAGGCGAGACGGGCGAGAAGGGCCTCCGCCTGCTCGCGAAGGCGATCGCGAACCATGTCTGGCGCCAGGAGGAGTGCATCGACCTCATCCCCAGCGAGATGACCCCCTCCCCGGCCGCCCGGCTGCTCAGCATCACCGACCCCGGCGGACGCTACGCCGAGCACAAGAAGACCGAGGCCTTCTACGACGCTGATGTCTTCTACTACCAGGGCACCGGCTTCATCCACGAGGTCGAACGGCTGCTCGTCGCCGAACTGCGCGCCTACCTGGGGTGCCCCGAGGTCGAGACGCGCGCCGTGAGCGGACAGATGGCGAACGCAGCCGTGTTCAGCGCGATGGTCGACTACCTGAACCGGGCCGACCGAAAGGCCGAGCCCAGACGCATAGCCAAGGTCGTGAACAACCACATAGGCAAGGGCGGGCACCTCTCCGCGCAGCCCATGGGCGCCCTTCGCGACTACGTCGCCCGTGACCCGCGCACCGAGCTCCCGGCCGTCGTCGACATCCCGGTGCTGCCGGAGAACCCGTACAAGGCGGACGTGCCGGCGCTCCTCGACGTGATCGAACAGGAACGCCCGGAGCTCATCATCCTGGGCAAGAGCATGGTCCTCCATCCGGAGCCCGTGTACGAGGTGCGCCAGTTCCTGGATGCGACGGGCATCCCGGCCGTCCTCATGTACGACATGGCGCACGTTCTCGGCCTCGTCGGCCCGCACTTCCAGGAGCCCTTCCGCGAGGGCGCCGACATCATCACGGGCTCGACGCACAAGACCTTCTTCGGCACCCAGCGCGGCATCGTCGCCGGCCGCTGGACGAACGGCGACGAGAAGTACGACCTCTGGGAGGCCGTCGAACGACGTACCTTCCCGGGGTCGGTCTCGAACCATCACCTGGGGACGCTGCTGGGCCTGCTCATGGCGGCCTTCGAGATGAACCACTTCAAGGACGCCTGGCAGGAGGCCGTGATCGGCAACGCCAAGGCGTTCGCCACGGCGCTTCACGAGGCCGGCCTCGACGTCGCCGGCGACCCCGACGTGGACTTCACCGAGACGCATCAGGTCGTCGTGCGCGTCGGCTACGGACGCGGACCGGAGGTCGCCGGCCGGCTCGAGGACAGCGGCATCATCGTCAACTACCAGGCGGCGCCGGACGAGGAGGGCTTCACCGCAGCCGGCGCCCTGCGTCTCGGCGTCTCCGAGATGACGCGCTTCGGCATGGGTCCGGAGGAGTTCGCGCGCATCGCGGAGCTCATGGCGGCGGTGATCCTCGAGGAGCGGGGAGTCGCGGATGAGGTCAGGGCGCTGCGCAAGGACTTCACGGAGATCGGCTACTGCTTCAAGGGACCCGAGTTCGACCCGCTCGTCCAGCGGCTGCGCACGCTCATCTGATGGGGCGGCCACAGCCTCCAGACGCGCCGACGGCGATGAACAACGCCACGGGCAAGCGCGTCTTGGCGCTGGTCCGTGGCGACGACTACGCCCATCCCGGCGAGGAGGAGGCCAACGGCCTGCTCTTCGCCGGGCTGGTGCCCGACCGGCGCCGCCGCGTCCTCGACGCGGGCTGCGGCGGCGCCGGGACCGCGGCCTGGGCGCGGCAGCGCGGGCTCGGTGCCGTCACGGGCATCGAGATCGACCCCGCGACCGCCGAGCTCGGCCGCAGACGGCACCCCGATGTGACCATCGTCCAGGGCGACCTGCAGCGGGCAAGCAGGATCGTGGACGGCCCCTTCGACCTCATGTATGCGATGACTGCGGTCTATGCGGTCCCAGACCAGGACGCCGTGTTCCGCGAGCTCGCCCTGCTGGCGGCGGCGGGAGCCGAGCTCCGCCTGCTCGAGTATGCCGACCCGCACGGCCACTTCGCCGCGGCGACAGGCGACAGCGCCACGTTGGCCTGGTGGCGCCCGTTAGTCCCGCTTCGCCTGCCGGAGACCCTGGCGGCCGCCGGATGGTCCTCCGTCTGCGTGCGCGACCTTCATCC
Organism: Actinomycetota bacterium; assembly: GCA_012514235.1. Classification (GTDB taxonomy): domain Bacteria; phylum Actinomycetota; class Thermoleophilia; order UBA2241; family UBA2241; genus CAIXSE01. The sequence goes on along the minus strand of JAAZAR010000128.1, from coordinate 3,590 downwards.
CGAGTTCATCGCCTGGTACACACAGCTGTGCGCGCGCATCCACGACAAGCGCGACCGGATCCGTCGGGAGTTCGGCGACGACTGGTACGCCTTCGTCGCTGCCGAGTACGCCGGCATCCTCGAGCTGGTGCGCGAGCGCGCCTTGGGCGGCGTGCTCGTCCGTGCGAAGCGCGGCCGGGACTCCGGCTAGCTAGTTATCTGTCCGCCACGTCGTAGCGGAGCCAGAGCATGCCGTCCTCGAAGCGCTCGACCTCGCGCAGCGACAACTGCACCACGTCATCCGGCTCGGCGTCCGGGGCGCGCACCAGCCAGCGGTGACTCTCGCCACCCACCAACCGGGGCTCGACGGCCACGCTGACTTCGTCGACGAGGCCCTCCCGCAGCAAGACACCGACCAGTGAGCCGCCGGCGTCCACCCGCACCACCCGCACCTGGTGTCGGTCGGCGAGATACTCCAGCACGCGACGGAGGTCCACGCGAGGTGCACCGGCCTGCACGCATTCCACCCCGTCGGCCTCGAGGCGGTCGACATGCTCTCTCGGCGTCGACTCGCTGCAGAGTGCGATCACGTCCCGCCAGTACGGCTGGCCACGAAGCCTTGCCAAGCCCGGCAGCCTTCCCCGCGAATCGACGACGGCCAGCAGCGGGCCAGCGGATGACGCTTCGTCCGTCTGCTGCCCTGCCGGACCGCCGGACGCCGCGTCCGACGGCTCGACGCTGCCGATGTCCGGCATGGCGGCCAGAATCGTCTCGCTGCCGACGAGGGTGCAGTCCTCATGCCAGGTCCCTGCAAGCGCGTAGAACCGCCCCATGTCCACATCCAGGCCATCCAGGCGAGCGTCGAGGCTCATCTCGTTGTGAACGACGACTCGTGGCAGCATCCGTCCCCTCCTGGTCGCGTGCGTCCTTCTTCACTCTACGCGATGCCTCGGACACCTCACGGACAGGGAGGGCCGGGGAGACGTCGTCTCCCCGGCCCTCCCGACAGTCGCCGACCGACTGGGTGAAGCGACGCCGTCGCCGCTAGTCCGCCTCGATCTCCTCGTCCGTGGCGCCGCTTTCGCTGACCACCATCCGCGCGATGGCGCTGACGACATCGCCCTCGCGCATGTTCATCACCTTGACGCCCTGCGTCGCGCGGCCGTGGCGGCTGATGCCGTCTGCCCGCACGCGGATGACCACCCCGTCCCGGCTCTGCAGCATGATCTCGTGGTTCTCGCGCACCACCTTGACGCCGACCAGATACCCCTTGCGGTCGGTGAGCGCGATGGTCCGCACGCCGATGCCGCCGCGACCCGTGATGCGGTACTCGCTGATGGGTGTGCGCTTCCCGAAGCCGTTCTCGGTGATGACGAAGAGGTCGCTGTCGTCGCGGGCGATGTCCATGCTGATGACCTCGTCGCCCTTGCGGAGCTTCATGCCGCGCACGCCGGAGGCGTTGCGACCCATGGGCCGCACGTCGCTCTCGTGGAAGCGGATGGCCTGGCCGAGACGGCTGATCATCATGACGTCGTCGTCACCTGAGGTGTGACGCACGGCCAACAGCTCGTCGCCCTCGCGGATGTCGATGGCGATGATGCCGTCGCTCTTGCGCGGTGTGTTGTAGCTCGAGAAGAGGGTCTTCTTCACGACGCCCCGCTTGGTGCCGAAGATGAGGTACTTGCCCTCGCTGATGTCGAAGTTGCGCGTGTTGATGACGGCGCAGATCTTCTCCTCCTGCCGCAACGGCAAGAGGTTCACGATGTGCTTTCCCTTGGCGTTGCGCCCGGCGAGCGGCAGCTCATGGACCTTGAGCCGGTACACCTTGCCCACGCTCGTGAAGAACAGCAGGTAGTTGTGTGTACTGGTGATGAAGAGGTGGTCGACCTCGTCCTCTTCCTTGAGGTCCATGCCGGCGACGCCCATGCCCCCGCGCTTCTGCTGCCGGTAGGTGGCCACCGGGATGCGCTTGACGTAGCCGGTCTTGGTGATGGTGATCGCCATCTGTTCCTCGGCGATGAGGTCCTCGAGGTCGATCTCGCCCTCGTCGGGGACGATCTCCGTGCGCCGGTCGTCGTTGTAGAGTCGCTTGACCTCGAGGAGCTCGCTCTTGATGACGCCGTAGATGGCGGACTCGTCGCCCAGGAGCTCGCGCAGCTCCTTGATGCGTGCCAGGAGACCCGTGTGCTCTTCCTTGACCTTGTCGCGCTCGAGGGCGGTCAGGCGATGGAGCCGCAGGTCGAGGATGGCCTGCGCCTGCGGCCGCGTGAGTTCGAACGTGTCCATGAGCGCTTCTCGGGCGCTGTCCACGTCCGGCGCGTGACGGATGATGCTGATGACCTGGTCGAGGTTGTCGAGCGCCACCAAGAGGCCTTCGAGGATGTGCGCCCTCGTCTCGGCCTTGTCCAGCTCGAACTTCGTGCGCCGGATGACGATCTCTTTCTGGAAGGCCACGTAGGCCTGCAGCATCTCCGGAAGCGTGAGCGTACGCGGCACGCCGCCGACCAGGGCGATGTTGATGGCCCCGAAGGTCGTCTGCATCTGGGTGTGCTTGTAGAGCTTGTTGAGCACGACCATGGGGACGGCCTCGCGCTTGAGCTCGATGACGAGGCGCATGCCCGACCGGTCTGACTCGTTGCGGAGGTCGCTGATCTCGGTGATCTTCTTGCTCTTGACGAGGTCGACGATGTTGTCGATGAGCGCCGCCCTGTTGACCTGGTAGGGCAGCTCGGTGACGACGATAGCGCTTCTGTTGCCCTTGAGCTGCTCCGTGTGGGCCTTGGCGCGGACGCGGATGCGTCCGCGCCCTGTCCGGTAGGCCTCCTTGAAGCCGGCGGTGCCGAGGATGACACCGCCGGTCGGGAAGTCTGGCCCCTTGATGAACTGCATGAGATCGTCGGCCGTCGCCTCCGGGTTGTCGATGAGATGCTCGATGGCATCGACGACCTCTCCGAGGTTGTGCGGCGGGATGTTGGTCGCCATGCCCACGGCGATGCCCGACGCGCCGTTGACCATGAGGTTCGGCATGCGACTGGGCAGGACCGTGGGCTCTCGACGCGTCTCGTCGTAGTTGGGCATCCAGTCGACGGTGTTCGCGTCGATGTCGCGCAGCATCTCGACGGCGATCTTGCTGAACCGGGCCTCGGTGTACCGCATGGCTGCGGGCGAGTCGCCCTCGACAGAACCGAAGTTGCCCTGCCCGTCGACCAGTGTGTAGCGCATGTTGAAGTCCTGCGCCATGCGCACCAGCGTGGGGTAGATGACGGCCTCGCCATGAGGGTGGTAGTTACCGCTGGTGTCGCCGGCGATCTTGGCGCACTTGCGGTGGGCCTTGTTCGGCGCGAGGCCCAGGTCGTTCATCGCCACGAGGATGCGCCGCTGGCTGGGCTTGAGCCCGTCGCGGACGTCCGGCAGCGCGCGATCGGTGAGGACGCTCATCGCGTAGTCGATGAACGACGACCTCATCTCGTCTTCGAGCTCGATGGGCTCGATCTTGCCCTCGAGCGTCTGCAAGGCGTCAGACATCGAGGAACCTCACCTCCTTCGCGTTCTTCTCGATGAACTCGCGGCGCGGCTCGACCTTGTCGCCCATGAGCATGGTGAAGACCTCG
>JAAZAR010000020.1 GCA_012514235.1 Actinomycetota bacterium | reverse complement strand
CGTCGGCGATGGTGAACAGCGACTGCAGGAGCTGGTAGCCGGTCGTCTCGGCATGCGGCCACGGATCCAGCCAGACACGGAAGCGGTCCTGCACGTGAGGCACGATGTACACGGCGATGGCGCCGGCGGCGGCGAAGAGCCCTGCGCCGGCGGCGACGTACACCACTCGCGCCGTGGCCATGTACATGAGCGCCACGAAGATCGACATGAAGAGCAGCGCCATGCCGAAGTCCTTCATGAAGACGAGCATGGCGAGCGAGAACACCCACATCACGAGCAGCGGCCCGAAGTACTTGAAGGCCGGCACGGGCACGCCGAGCACGTGCCGCTGCGGCACGGACAGCATGACCTTCTTGTCGTCGAGGTACCCGGCGAGGAAGACGACGATCGCCAGCTTGGCGAACTCGGACGGCTGGATGCTGAAGCCGAAGGCGTGGATCCAGAGCTTGGCGCCGTTGACGGTGGTGCCGAACACGATGGTCACCACGAGCAGCGCCAGGCCCACGGCGCCGATGAGGTACCGGTAGTCGTCGAGCTTCATGTGGTCGCGCACCACGAGCACCGTGAGGATGAACAGGGCGGCGCCCACCAGCAGCCACTGACCCTGGGTCAGCGCCAGCGACGGTCTGATACGGAAGATCTCGGTCAGTCCGATGGCCGCGAGCAGCGCGGTGATAGGCAGCAGGAATTGGTCGGCCTGCGGCAGGAAGATCCGCTCCACCACGTGCAGCAGCAGGAAGATGCCGACGAACACGAGTCCGTAGACGATCGACACGCTGTTGATCTCGCGGAACCGGCCGGCGTAGACGGAGACGTAGGCCATGGTGCTGACCGCGCCGGCCAGGACGAGGAACACCAGTTCCAGGTTGCGCCGGCTCACGGCCACATCCCCAACTGCCGGGAGACGTCCATGGCGTCCTCCCGGTCGCGCAGGCGCCGCTCGTCGACCACCGTCCGGGCCGACGGCGAGAGCGAGTCGTAGGTGACGACGCTGCGGCGGTAGACGGCGTGCAGCGGCACGGGGCCGACCTCGCCGGGCACGCCGCTGTAGATCGCGAGGCTGCCGTCGTCCTCCACGCCGATGAAGAACACGGTGCTGAGGTAGAAGGCGCCGGCGGCGAGGACGACGACGAGCGCCGCCAGCACCCCCGCCACGACGCCGAGCCGGCGCAGCACGCGGCGACGCCGGCGCTGCGCCTCCTCGGCCACCGCGGCGCGCGCGGACGGCGCGTCGGCCTGCTCGGCGCGCAGGGCCGCCGCCTCCGCGGCGAGCGCGTCGGCGGCGTCTGCCTTCGACGTCGATGGGCCATCGTCGTCGACGACGAAGGGGAGCTCGCCGGTGGCGACGTCCGCCTCGGGGTCCGCCGGCTGCACGAGCGTGGTCTCCTCGTCCTCGACGCCGTGCGGCCCCTCGTCGACCCGGACCACGACGGCGGTGATGTTGTCCGGGCCGCCCGCCTTGCGCGCCTCGAGGATGAGGCGCTCGGCCGCGGCCTGCGGGTCGCTGCGCGTGAGGGCCAGCTTGATGGCGTCCGCCGGGACAGGCCCGCTCAGGCCGTCGCTGCAGAGGAGCAGCACGTCGCCCGGCAGGAGGTCCTCGGTGAACTCGTCGATGCGCGCGGCCGGCTCCGTGCCGAGGGCGCGGCTGAGGATGCTGCGATGGGGATGGACGGCCGCCTCTTCTTCCGTCAGGCGGCCCTCACGCACCATCTCGCCGACCAGCGAGTGGTCGTCGCTGAGCCGGCGCAGCTCGCCGTCGCGCAGCAGGTAGGCGCGGCTGTCGCCGATGTGGGCGAAGCGCGCCGTGCGGCCCTCGAGCACGAACGCCGTGAGGGTGGTCCCCATCCCCGTCTGCTCGAGGTTCTGGCGCGCGTGCCGGTACACGGCCGCGTTGGCCTCCTCGGCGGCCGCAAGGATGGGCGTCCCCCTCGCGACCTCGGCGGCGAGCGTCTCGGCGGCGGTCGCGCTGGCGACCTCGCCGGCGTTGGCGCCGCCCATGCCGTCGCAGACGGCGTACAGGGGCGGCTGCACAACGTAGGCGTCCTCGTTGGTCTTGCGATGGAGCCCGATGTCGGTGAGGGCGCCGTGTCTGGCGACGAGCGTCACCCGGCGTTCACTCCTCGTAGCGGAACGTGGTCTCTCCGATGCGCAGCCGGCTGTCGAGACGGAGCTGCGCCTCCGTCACCTGCTTCTCGTTCACGAAGGTCCCGTTGGTGCTGCCCAGGTCCTCGACGAAGTAGAACTGGCCGCGCGGGACCAGCCGCGCGTGCGTGCTGGAGACGTACTGCTCGTCCAGCACGATGTCGCTGGTGGCGGCGCGGCCCACCGTGATCCATCCGTCCAGCGGGAAGACGACGCCCGGCGGGATGATAGGGCTCTCCTCCACGATGAGGCGCGGGTTGATGTGGGCGGAGAAGTCGATCTTCTCGCCCGCCATGGTGCGCTCGACCTCGCGCTCCTCGCGCCGTTGCTCGCGCTCGGCCGGCGTGAACACCGGCGCGAGACGGTCGCCGGCCGGCAGAGCGACGTCTGGGGCGGCCGCCGGGGCGCCGCCTCCGCCTCCGCCGCGGACACTCTGCACGGCGGTCTTCACGACCTGCCAGATGAAGAGGTACAGCAGGACGAGGATCCCGATCTTGAGGACGAGCAGAACGATGTCGATCATGCGTCTCCCCCGCGCCGCCTGCCCAGAGGGCTGGCCGGCGTCGTGGTCACCGGGGCCTCCCGGTCAGGGCTGCCTCTCGAACACGAGCTCGGTGGTGCCGAGCTCCACGCGGTCGCCGTGCTGCAGCACGACCTGCTTGACGTCGCGCCGGTTGACGCGAGTGCCGTTGGTGGACCCGAGGTCGAGCAGCAGGAAGCCGTCGTCCTGGCGGCGGATCTCCGCGTGCTGCCGCGAGACGTTGGGGTCGGTGAGCACGATGTCGCAGCGGCGGCTGCGCCCGATCACGGTGACCGGCTCGGTGAGCTGGTAGTCGCCCTGGCGGCCGCGGAGCACGCCGCGCGCCCTGGCGCGCGGCGCGGGAGCGGCCGCCGGCACCGGCTCCTGGTAGAGCACGGTCTGGTCGATCACGGGCCCGGGCGCCACGGCGGCGACCGGCGGCATGACGGCGGCCGGCGCCGCGCCGGGCGCCTCGGCCGGCGCGCTCACGGTGCGGGTCGCGATGCCGAACTCGCCTACGCGGAGGTCGTCGTCCATGTGCAGCTCGATGCGCGGCGGCGCGACGAGCGTCCAGCCCTCGCGCCGCGCGAACGCGGTGACGTAGTTGCCGAGCTCCGCCTTCAGCGAGTCCTCAAAGGAGACCAGATGCTCGTAGTCGTCCTTGCCCAGGTACACGTCGAACTCGTTGGGCACGTAGACGTTGGAGACGCCGACGGTCTTGTGGTCTCCCATCTCCTTGGCGAGTTTGTGGGCGAGCTCCACGGGCTGCACGCTCGACTTGAACGCCCTGCCGAAGGCCCCTTCGACGGCACCCTCGAGTCTCCTATTCGCCTTCCTGAAGATCCCCATCGTCGCCTTCCTCCGGCGCTTCTCCGGTGGTCAGGACCAGCGGCAAGAGTATCACGGCGGCAGGAGCAGCCACACTCCAGACGAGGGGCCAGAGGTGGGCCGGATAGTCCCACACCACGACGGGGACGATCCGGTACGCCGCGAAGATCGCCGCGAAGGAGAGCGACCAGATCCAGAGCCGGGTCTCGAGGCGGCGGCCCGTGAGCGCCAGCGCGAGCGCCGCCGCCAGCGCCGCCCAGAGAAGCGCCTGCAGCAGCGCCGGCGCCGCGAGCGCGTGGGCGAGGACGCGGCCGGCGGCGGTGAACGGATCGCCGGCCGCCGCCACCTCGTCAGCCAGCGGCCGGCGCGGCTGCTCGAGCGTGAACGGGCCCCGCGGCGCGCGGGTCAGCAGGAGGAAGACGACCGTGCCGACGCCGGCCCAGGCGGCGGTGAGCGGGCCGCGGAGGCGGCCGAGCAGCGCCGCCGCCGCCGGCGCCAGCAAGGTCAGGTACGCCGGCGCGAGCAGCAGCGCGAACGCCGGCCACAGTGCGACGACCGGCCGCGACCGGGTGACGAGGAAGAGCGCCACCGCGAAGGCGAGGTACGCGGCACCGACACTCACCGAGACGTTGAAGAGCGGGAAGGCGAGGGCGCCGAGCAGGAACGCCAGTCCGGCCGCCGGCGCGACCGCCCAGACGGCGGCGCTCAGGGCCACGATCGGCAGCGTCCAGCTCTGCGGGTAGGCGGGCAGCGCGCCGAGGGCGACGGCGCCGGTGACGGCGCTGAGCGCCGCCCCCCCGGCCCGCTCGGCGAACGCCGAGGCCCGGCCGAGCGGCCTGACGAGGCTCCGCGCCTGCTGCAGCCGGCGCGCCTGCAGCCTCCCGCTGCGCAGCAGGTCGTCCAGCGCGTCGCTCAGATACGAAGGAGTCGGGCGTTCGCCCGGCCGCGGCGCACAGGCGGCGTCGATGAGCGTGACCAGCTCGGCCGGGAGGTCCGGCCGCAGGGTCCCGAGCGACGGGAGCCGCGCCGCGGCGACGTTGGAGAGCGTCTCGGCCGGCGTCGACCCGCGCAGCGGGTGCGCGCCGGCCAGCAGCTCGTAGAGGACCATGCCGGCGCTGTAGACGTCGCTGGGCGGCTGCACGCGCCTGCCCTGCGCCTGCTCCGGCGACATGTAGGCGATCGTGCCGATCACGTCCCCGTCCCCCGTGAGGGTGTCCGAGTCCATGAGGTGGGCGATGCCGAAGTCCATGACCTTGACGTGGCCGTCCTCGCCCAGCATGACGTTCTGGGGCTTGACGTCGCGGTGCACGATCCCCTGGCTGTGCGCGTAGGCGAGCGCGTCGAGGAGCTCGACGCCGATGGCGACCACGTCTCCGTCGCCGAGCCAGTCGCCGACCCGGTCCAGCGACTCGCCGCGGACCAGCTCCCACACGAGCACGCTGCCCTCGTCGTCCGAGAACCAGTCGTAGAGGGCGACGATGTTGGGGTGGTCGAGCGCCGCGGCCGCCTCCACCTCACGGACGATCCTCGCGCTGAGAGCCCGCCCGTCAGGGACGATCTTGAGCGCGACCGCCTCGTCGAGCGTCGCGTCGTACGCTTCGAAGACCTCCGCGAAGGCCCCGCTGCCGATCTTGCCGGCCAGCTGGTAGCGGTCGCGCCAATCTGCGTAATAGGGGGCGGGGTCCTGCGCTGCGACGGGCATGTCCGGGTCCGTTCTCGCCTTCGGATTCCCTCGATATTCGGTGTGGTACAATGCCTTCCCTGTCAGCCCGATGGGCGAGTGGCGGAATTGGCAGACGCGCTAGGTTCAGGGTCTAGTGAGCTTACGCTCGTGGGGGTTCAAGTCCCCCCTCGCCCACCATCCACCTGATCCTCCGGGGGGTGTCCGAGAGGTGGATTTCTTCGACGACGAGACCAGCCGCGTGCCCGCCGACGCGAGGGGCCCGGTTTCGGCTCCCACGTCCCGTCGCCGGTCCGCCGACACTCGCCGCCGCACGCGCTTCCAGCGGATCGTCATCCTCGCGGTCATCCTCTTCGCGATGGTCTTCGGCATCGCCTGGTGGGCGCGCAGCTGCCAGCACAACCGCAAGGTCGAGACCTACCGCACGTACTACGCCGCCGTCGCCGCCGCCATCGACGACTCGGTGGCGCTCGGCAAGAAGGTCTCGGCGATCATGAAGGATCCCGCCCGGCTCTCGCGCCAGGAGCTCATCGCCCAGCTGGACGCGCTCGCCGCGCGGCAGCAGGAGATCGCCGTGCGCGCCGGCCGGCTCGAGCCGCCGGGCACCCTGGCGGAGGAGCAGGCCGTGTTCGCGACCGGCATGAAGGTGCGCGCCGACGGCTTCGCCCTGCTGCGCACCGCCATGGTGAACGCGCTCGGCAACAAGAAGGTGGGCGTCAAGGACATCAGCGGCCTCGAAGGGTACTTCAGCGGCCCCGACGCGTACTACCAGAAGCTCGCCTACGCGCCGGCGGTCGCCGCCATGGCCGACGAGGGCGTGACCGACGTCGCCGTGCCCACCGCCACCTACTACCTCACCTGGACGGCCCTCGACCCGGCGACCGTCACGCTCGCCCTCGAGAGCGTCGGCAAGTCGTCCAAGCTCACCGGCATCCACGGCGTCGCCCTCATCGACGTCACCGCCCAGGGCAGCTCCGGCGACCTCAAGCTGGTCCGCGGCCGCACCAACAGCGTGCCCGCCTCACCCGACCTCTCCTTCACGGTGCAGGTGCAGAACCAGGGCAGTGTGGACGAGAAGGACGTCAAAGTCGTGGCGACGATGGTGCTCCCCGGCGGCGCCGCCAACACCATCAAGCAGGAGGCGTCGATCGCCGCCATCGCGGCGGGCAAGACCCAGGACGTCACCGTCACCGGCTTCGCGATCCCGACCGAGGCGCTGAGCAAGAAGCTCAGGCTCACCGTCGAGGCCGTCCCCGTCCAGGGCGAGAAGGTGGAGAGCAACAACAAGGCCACGTACACTCTGCTGCTCCAGCTCCAGTAGTCGCGTGGAGATGCTGAACGACATCGCCCCTTACGTCGCACTCGGGGCGGCAGTCCTGGCGGTCGTCCTGCTCGTCCTCGTCGTCGTGCTGCTGGTGCGCGTCGGTCGTCTGCGACGCGCCCAGTCGGTGGTGCTGGGCCGCCACGAGCAGCGCGACATCGTCGCCCACACCGAGGACCTCGACGACCAGGTGCGCAACCTGCGCGAGGCGGTGGAGATCCTCACCGACGAACTGGACCGGCAGAAGCGGCACCTGGACCGCGCCCTGACCAACCGCGCCATCGTGCGCTACGACGCGTTCCGCGACGCCGGCGGCGAGCAGAGCGCCTCCTTCGCGCTGCTCGACCAGTACCGGTCCGGCGTCGTCCTCAGCTCCATCGCGGCGCGCGACTTCGCGCGCGTCTACGTCAAGTACGTCACCGACGGCGTGCCCGACCGCGACTTCTCGCCGGAGGAGGTCCAGGCGGTGGAGGCCGCCGTCCCGCAGCCGCTGCGGAGGGACGACGAGGGGGCGAAGGCCAGGCGCGCCCCGCTCCCGGAGCGGAAGCCGCCGGCGGCCCTGCGCGCCGGCGAGGACGAGGAGCCGGCCGGCGCGCCGGACGCCACCGCGGATGAAGCCGACCGGGCGCGAGACGCGAAGACCTCGAACGGCGCGGCGGCCGGCGGAACGCCCGAACGGGATCCCAGGACGCCGCCTGCTTCGCCGGCTCAGGCGGCGGCGGCCTTCGAGGCGCTCGGTGACGCCGTCGCGCCCGAAGGCGAGCCGGGCACGCCGGAGGCCGGCCCGGCTCCCGCCGACGACGACTTCACCTGGGAGCCGCCCGGCCCTCCGCGCGGCGGCGCACCCTCTCGCTGACGCGACCCGGCCGGCGCCCCACGCCGTCTCGCCCGGGCGCATCCCGACGGCCTCCAGGGTCCGCGTACTCTGATAGCCTTCCGGGTACCAGCGCACCAACGGATCGAGGAGAAGCGAGCGTGGCCGACGGCAGCGACAAGGTGGCCTTCCTGGGCCCCGAGGGGACCTTCACCGAGGAAGCATTGCTCGCCCACATGCCCGAGGGCCTGCACCCGTTCCCCTACCCCTCCATCCCGGACGTGCTCCGGGCGGTCGAGACGGGCGAGGTCCCGCTGGGCATCGTCGCCATCGAGAACGCCCTCGAGGGCTCCGTGCCCGTCACGCTCGACAGCCTCGTCTGGGGGTTCGAGGACCTCCACATCGTGCGCGAGGTCACGCAGCCCGTGCACCAGATGCTCATCACGAGGCGCGAGATCCCGCTGGACCAGGTCACCAAGGTCATCAGCATCCCGCACGCGTACGGGCAGTGCCGGGAGTTCATCCGCCGGCACCTCGGCAACGTGGAGCACGAGGCCACCGATTCGACGGCCGAGGCGGTGCGCCGGGTGAGCCGCGTGGACCGGCCGTGGGCGGCCGTCGGCACGCGGCTCGCCGCCGAGATGTACGAGTGCCACATCGCCGCCGAGAACATCGAGGACGCCGAGGACAACGCCACCCGCTTCGTCTTCGTGGCCCGGGAGCAGGCGCCCCAGGACCTCGGCGGCCGGTACAAGACCAGTCTCGTGTGCGGCATCGAGCAGGACGAGCCCGGCAGCCTCCTGCTCATCCTCAGCGAGTTCGCCTACCGGCACGTCAACCTCACCAAGGTCGAATCCCGACCGTCCAAGCGGGCGCTCGGGCACTACGTCTTCATCATCGACGTCGAGGGCAGCATCGAGGACGACCGCGTGGCGCAGGCGGTCAAGTGCCTCGCCTGCAAGCTGCCCTGGCTCAAGGTCCTGGGGTCGTATCCCGCGTGAACGAGACGGCGCACACGGGCGCCGACAACGGCGCACCGGCGAACGGCCCCGCCGCGAACGGGCCGGCGGCCGAGCCCGCGGCGCATCCCAAGGCTCTGTACTTCGTGCGCCGCGTCACGGCGATGCAGGACTTCGAGGTCTTCTTCGTCATCTCCATCGCCACCATCCTGCTCGTGCGCATGATCCTCGCCGCCACCGGCTGGCCCCAGCTGGGCGGCGGCAAGATCCACTTCGCCCACCTGCTGTGGGGCGGCGCCGGCATGCTGCTCGCCTTCATCCTGTTCATGGCCATGCAGGGTCGCCTGTGGACCTTCCTCGCGACCCTCTCCGCGGGCATCGGCTTCGGGCTCTTCCTCGACGAGCTCGGCAAGTTCATCACGTCGGACAACGACTACTTCTTCCAGCCGGCCGTAGCGATCATGTACGTTCTCTTCGTCGTCCTGTTCTTCGTGTTCCGCTGGCTCGGCAGGGTCGAGAAGATGGGGCCGCAGACGGCGCTCGTCAATTCGTTCGACTTCGCCAAAGAGGCGGTGATGCGCGCCATGAGCCGGGCGGAGCGCGACGAGGCGCTCTACGTGCTCGGTCGCGCCGACCAGTCGGACCCGCTCGTGCAGGCGCTCACCAGAGTCCTGCGCGACGAGCAGACGTCCGACAGCGGGCCCACAGCGGCGCAGCGCGCCTGGGGGCGGGTCCGTTCGTGGTGGGTCGACCTGGTCGGCAAGCACTGGTTCCGGTCGACCATCCTCCTCGTGTTCATCTTCACCACGCTGGCGTGGCTGCTGAACCCGATCAGCTACCTGTCCGACGACACCGACATCACGGCCATGGACCTCGGCGGCATGCTGGCGGGGATGGCCACCGGGATCTGCACGGTGCTCGGCATCGTGCGCTGGCGCGCGTCCAAGCTCCTTGCGTACCGGTGGTTCGAACGTGGTGCGCTCATCGCGATCCTGATCGGCGAGTTCTTCTCCTTCTACCAGTACCAGGTCTGGGCCATCTTCGGACTGGTCTGGATGCTGGCCGTGCTGGCGGTCATACGCTCGATGGTCGGCATCGAGCTGGCCGCAGCCGCGACCCGTTTGCAGCAAGCTTCATCGGGAGGTGCAGATGGACCGCATTGACTGTGAGATCCGAGGGGCCGAAGCCGGCGACCACGGCATGCTCGTGCTCCTCGCCGAGGAGACCCTGCAGCCGCTCGCCCAGGGTCAGGGGCATCCCGAGCGGTACCAGGCGGCGGACGTCGCCGACCTTCTGGACCGCGCCGACGTCTTCGTGGCGCAGTGCGGCGACGAGCCGGGAGGCTTCATCGCCGTCGAGACCGACGAGGACGCCTGCGCGGTGCGCTGCATCTGCGTCAGCCCCGCCTTCGAGGCGCGCGGCGTAGCCAACCGGCTGCTCGACTGGGTCGAGGGTCTCGCGCTCGAGCGCAAGCTGGCGCGCCTCGTCGCCCGCGTCCCTGCCGCGGATCGGCCGTCGCTGCATCTCTACCGGCGTCACGGCTTCGAGAGCCGGCCCGAGGGCGACGAGATGCTCGTCCTGGAGAAGCGACTGCCCATGGTCGAGGACTGACGGGCCCGTGGACCTCACGCTCGTCGCCGTCCCCTACGACCTCGGCCGCGAAGACGTCGGCAGCGGACGCGGCCCCGGCGCCTACCTCAAAGCCGGAGCCGCGGAGCTGCTGCGCGCACGCGGCCACGACGTGGACGTGGTCATGGTCCGCCGGGAGGCGCCGTTCGGCGACGAGCTCGCCGCGGTCCTCGACGTCGACCGCGGCGTGGCCGCCGCGGTCGACGCGGCGCGGCGCCGCGGCTCGATCACGCTCGTGGCGGCCGGCAACTGCAACGTCACCCTCGGCGTCCGCGCCGGTCTGCAGCGGGCCGGAGACGGGGACGCGGCGCTCGTGTGGCTCGACGCGCACGGCGACTTCAACACCCCGGCGACGACCGAGACCGGCTACCTCGACGGCATGCCGCTGGCCATGCTGTGCGGCCGGGCCCATCGGGACGCCGTGGACGAGCAGCTCGCCATGGAGATGCTGGACGAAGCGGCCGCCCTGCACGCCGGCGGCCGCGACTTCGACCGCCGTGAGCGCGAGTCGCTGCTCGCGTCCGCGGTACGCGTCGTCGAGGGCGCCGAGCTGCGCGACCGGGGACCGGCAGAGGCGCTCGCGCCGGCGCTCGACACGCTCGCCGGCGCGCGACGCGCCACGCTGGGACTCGATGCGGACGAGGCGCCGCCGGCGCACCTGCACGTCGACCTCGACGTGCTCGACCCGACGGCGGCGCCCGGCGTGACGTTCCCGACGCCGGGCGGACCCTCGGCCGGTCAGCTGCTCCAGGTCATCGACCTGGTCCGCGAGCGCTTCGCGCTGGTGGCAGTCACGGTCACCTCGTTCACCCCGGACCGCGACGACGAGGCCGGGACCACACTGGCCGCCGGCCTCGCCGTGCTGCAACGGGTGACCACGGAGCTCGTCGGACGGCCCTAGCCTCGGTCGCAGGCCTGGCCTCGGTCGCAGGCGCTGGCCTCGGTCGCCGGAGCCTCGGTCGCCGGCCCCAGCCTCGGTCGCCGGCGCTGGCCTGGTCCGCCGCCCGGCCCGCCTCGCCGCGTCCGGTCAGCGGTAGACGTACACGGTCTCGCCCACCCAGGAGTTGTCGTAGGTCCAGTAGCAGGCCCAGATGGGCTCGCGCACGCAGCCGTGACTCGCCGGGTACGGGGGGACGCTCGACCAGCCGTGGATGGCGAAGTCGCCCTTGAACCCCATGGTGCGCACCAGCGTGCCGCCGAAGCCCGAGCTGGTGTACGGGTGCTTCTGCTGGATGCGGAAGGTCCCCTCGGGGGTGTTGCCGGTCGCGCCGGTGGACACGGCGATGATACCCCACGGCTTGCCGCCTTTGACGATCATCAGGATCTGCCGCGTCTTGTCGACCTCGATGTGGGTGGCAGGCGTCGCACGCCTCGCCTTGATGAGCTTGGCTCCGTCGAGCTTGCGCCAGCACTCCGTGTTGAAGACGTAGGTCCGCTTGAGCCGGTACGCCTTCTGGAAGGCCATCACCGAGTCCTTGACGCGGGTGGTGAAGGTGCTCCCCATGCCCGGGATGCGGAACCGGAGGCGCTGGAGTCCGGTGAGCATGCCCTTGACGTAGGGACCTTTGGCGCCGACGGAGAGCGTCTTGGCGCGGACGGCGACCTTGGTCTGGAGCGAGCGGCCGGAGAGCCCGCCGTCGGCCGGCAGGACGAAGGTGAGCGTGAAGCCGTCGACGCCGCGAAGCGGGACACGGAAGACGGCGCGGCCGTCACGGGCGCGCGCCTTGTAGGTGCCGACGACGACCTTGCGGTGCACGATCTTGAGCACCACCACACCGTCGTAGGCCGACGGCGCGATCCGGACCACGAACGTCGACTTCAGGAAGGGGACCAGCGCGCCGTGGGAGACGCTCGCCTTGGGCTTGACGGCGAGCTTCTGCGCCGGGCTGACGACGCCGGGGTCCGCGGCGAGCACGGCGGCCACGTCGCCGCTGCGCCGCGGTGTGAAGGCGAGCTCGAAGGCGCCGCTCGCGTCGGTGACGGCGCGCCCCATCTCGGCGCCGCTCAGCGTGATGACGACCTCCTCGCCCTCGGCCGCCGGGACGAGGGCGCCGGTCACGGTGACCTCGCCGCCGAACGCGACGGACGCCGCGGAGAGCGCCGCGGTGAGCGTCGTCGGGACCGGCTCGGGCGCCGCCGAGGACGCGGACTCGGGTGCGGCCGAGGACGACGCGAGCGCCGGCGCGGCGAGCGCGAGCACGATCACGGCGGCGGTCAGGAGGGCGGCGACCCACGCTCCTCGGTTGGCACGACCGGTGACGACCTCACGCATTGCCCTGCTCCCTCCTGACGCGTTGGCGTGTGTCCCCTGCTCAGCACCGGAGGGTAGCACGCGCCCGAGCGGGCGTGCGACCGTGGAGCACGCAACCGGGACGCGCCAGGCGGCAGGCGCCGGCGTGCGCAGCCCCGGTCACTGCGACCACGGAACGTCCACCGTGGCGCGGGTGCGTTACGATTGGCGGGATTGGTCACCGACGACGACGACCGAGGAGATGAAGCGATGCTCGACGTGAAGATGGTCCGCTCCGACCCGGACACGGTCCGCAGGGCCCTGGAACGGCGGGGCGACCCCACGTCGTCGCTGGACGAGTTCCTCGCCGTGGAGGAGCGCCGCCGGCAGCTCCTCACGGAGGTCGAGACGCGGCGGGCCGAGCGCAAGCGGGCCAGTGACGAGATCGCCGCCGTCAAGAAGGCCGGCGGCGACGCCGACGAGGCGATCGCCGCCATGCGGGCGCTCGGCGACCAGATCAAGGAGCGCGAGGCGGCGCTCGCCGAGACGGAGGAGCGCCTCAAGGTCATGCTCCTCGACCTGCCCAACATCCCGCTGCCGGACGTGCCCGACGGCGGCGAGGAGGACTCCGTCGTCCTGCGCGTCG
>JAAZAR010000130.1 GCA_012514235.1 Actinomycetota bacterium | reverse complement strand
TGATCCTGGCGGGCGTCCTGCTCAAGATGGGCGGGTACGGCATGCTTCGCTTCTGCCTCCCCTTCTTCCCGGACGCCGCCGTCACGTTCATCCCGTGGGTCGTCGGCCTGTCGGTGATCGCCATCGTGTACGGCGCCCTCGTGGCGATGATGCAGAAGGACCTCAAGAAGCTTGTCGCCTACTCGAGCGTCAGCCACATGGGCTTCGTCACGGCGGGCATCTTCGCCGGCATCGCCCTGGTGGGCAACGCCGCCGGCGTCGAGGGTGCCATCCTCGTCATGCTGAGCCACGGGTTCCTCACGGGTGCCCTCTTCCTCATGGTCGGGTTCCTGTACGAGCGCACGCACACCCGGCAGATCGCCGACATGGGCTCGCTGGCCAAGCCGCTCCCGGTGCTGGCCGGCTTCTTCCTGTTCTTCTCTTTCGGATCGCTGGGGCTGCCGGGGCTGAGCGGCTTCGCGGGTGAGTTCCTCAGCCTCTTCGGCGTGTTCGAGTACTCGCGCTGGATGGCGGCCGTGGCGGCCCTCGGCGTGATCTTCGCCGCCGCCTACCTGCTCTGGATGTACCAGCGCACCATGTTCAACGACCGCGGCGACGACGAGGTCAAGCCGTCGTTCGGCCTCAAGGACCTCGGCGCCCGTGAGATCGCCTCTCTCGTGCCGCTGGTCGTGTTCGTCATCTGGCTGGGCGTGTATCCGCAGACCTTCCTCGAGTTCCTGCACGTGCCCGTGCAGGTGATCCTGGACCGCGTCACCCCGTCGCTGAACGACACGAGCGCGAGCGTCAGCGCTCTCGCGCAGCTCGTCGACTCTGTCAGGGGGCTGTTCTAGATGGATGTGGGAAACACCGTCTCCGTGATCCTTCCCGGCGTCGTCGTCGCGATCGCCGCGGTGGTCGTCTTCGTGACCGACCTGTTCCTCAAGCGCAAGGACGCGCTGGCCTGGATCGCCGTCGCCGGGCTGCTCGCGGGAGCCTCCGTCGCCATCGGCCAATGGGGCGAGTGGACGGCGCGCTACGCGATCTGGCGCGTCTTCACCGGCGGCCTCACCTTCGACCGCCGCGAGGCCGTCGCCGGCTTCGCCGGGATGATCGGCCACGACCGGTTCGCGGTGTACGCCGTCGTGCTCTTCTGCGCCATCGGCGTGCTCGCCGTGCTGCTGTCGGACGCCTACCTCGCGAAGCGCCAGGCGGCGCGGGGCGAGTTCTACGGCCTGCTGCTCCTCATCGTCACCGGCATGATCGGCATGGCGATGAGCACCGACATCATCGCCTTCTTCGTGAGCTTCGAGCTCATGTCGCTGCCCACGTATGTCTTGGCCGGGTACATCTGGCGCGACGAACGTTCCAGCGAGGCCTCGCTCAAGTACTTCATCACGGGCGCCTTCTCCTCGGCTATCCTCGCCTTCGGGCTGGCGATGCTGTACGCCGCGACCGGCGCCACCAGTTACGCCGGCATCGCCGCGGGGCTCGCCTCCATGGAGGCCTCCGGCGTGGCGGCCGACGGCTTCCTCATCGTCACCTTCGCGCTCGTGGTCACCGGCTTCGGCTTCAAGATCTCGGCGGTGCCGTTCCACAGCTGGGCGCCCGACGTGTACGAAGGGGCGCCCACCCCCGTCACCGCCTTCATGGCCACCGCCGTCAAGGCGGCCGCCTTCGCCGGCTTCGTGAAGCTCTTCTTCACGGCTGCCGGGTCCGGCTGGGAGGACTGGGGCCACATCATGATCATCCTGGCCGTCCTCACCATGGTGGTGGGGAACGTGCTGGCCCTGCCGCAGCGGAACCTCAAGCGCATGCTCGCCTATTCGAGCATCGCCCACGCCGGCTACCTCACGCTGGGCATCATCGCCGCGGGCAAGAGCGGCGAGACGCTCGGCATCAGTGCCATCCTGTTCTACCTGACGGCCTACGCGCTGATGAACCTTGGCGCCTTCGGCGTGCTCATCTGGATCCGTTCCAGGCGCAGCTACGACTATTCGCTGGACGGTCTCGCCGGCCTCGGACGGAGCATGCCGTGGACGGCGATCCTGATGGCGCTGTTCATGATCTCGCTGACCGGCATCCCGCCGACAGTCGGGTTCTGGGGCAAGTTCTACCTGTTCACGGCCGTCGTGCAGGCCGACCTCACGTGGCTCGCCATCATCGCGGTCATCATGAGCGCGGTGTCGGCCTACTACTACCTGAGGGTGGTCTGGTACCTCTACTTCCGTGAGGCGCCCGAGGGCGTCGAGGTGGAGCACGAATCGCGGAGCTCGCAGGCGGGCGTGATCACCGGCGTGACCGTCGCCGCGCTCGGCGTCGCCCTCGTCGGCCTGTTCCCGGGGCCGCTGCTCGAAGCCGCCCAAGGTGCGCTCAAGCTGCTGATCGGCGGCTGACGCGGCTCCCGGCCGGCTTCCGGCCGGGACAAGCCGACGTCGGATCTTCGACGACGCTCCGTTCGGATGCGGCGGCTGCTGACCTGCTGCGGCCGCTTCCAGGCATGACCGTCGTGGAGGCGCGCGTCGGCGCACGGGCGTCGGGTAGACTGGACTCATGAACATCCTCTTCGTCGGTGACGTCTTCGGGAGGCCCGGGCGGGAGGCGCTCCTGCGCTGGCTCCCGGACTACGTGCAGGAGCATGCGGTCGAGTTCGTCGTCGTCAACGGCGAGAACGCCGCCAACGGCGCCGGCATCACGTCCAAGATCGCCCGGCGGCTGCTGGCGGGCGGCGTGGACGTGCTCACGACTGGCAACCACGTGTGGCGGCAGAAGGAGCTGTTCGCCTTCCTTGCCTCCGACGACCGCATCGTGCGACCGGCCAACTACCCGTCCGGGGCTCCAGGCCGCGGTCTCACGGTACGGCCGGCAGCCGATGGGGAGGAGGTCGCGGTGATCAACCTTGCCGGCGAGCTGTACCTGAACTCGGGGCTCTCGCCGTTCCGCATCGTCGACGGGCTCGTGGAGGAGGCGCAGCAGCTGGCCGAGACCATCGTCGTCGACCTCCACGCCGAGGCGACCAGCGAGAAGGTCGCCATGGGGCACTATCTGGACGGCCGCGTGACCGCCGTGCTCGGCACGCACACGCACGTGCAGACGAGCGATGCCCGCGTGCTGCCCGGCGGCACGGCGTACATGACGGACGTCGGCATGACCGGTCCCCGTGACTCCGTCATCGGCGTGCGCACCGACATCATCGTGCGCCGCTTCACGACAGAGCTCCCTCAGCAGTTCGAAGTGGCGGACGAAGGGCCGGTGCGGCTGAACGCGGCGCTCATCGCCACAGCCGGGGGCCGCGCGACATCCATCCACGCCGTCGACGTCATCTTGTGACCCCGGCGTGGGGAGGAGGGTAGGTAGACCACATGGCGCTGCCTCCAGCACCGAGCAGATACGGCCCGCCCCAGCCTCTCGTGGAGGAGATCAGCCCCTCATGAGGGGACAAGGTGTTGCCGATAGTGTGAACGTGGCCGATCAGACGTTGGAAGAACGGCGGGCGCAGCGCGCGTCAGGCACACCTGCGCCCGTCGTGCAGAGCGAGGTGCGGAAGCACCGCCCGTCGTACCTGCGGGTGACGGCGACGCTCGCCGCCGACCTCGTGGCGCTGGCGGTGTCGGCACTCCTTGCCGACCGGATCACCGCAGGCTTCGGGACCACGGCTTTCATGGAGCGGCTGAACGGGCCGTTCGACGGCGAGGCGGGCGCGGCGGTGCTGCTGATCCTGCTCGCGCCGTACTGGCTCGCCGCCCTGTGGGGGTTCGGCATGTACCGGGAGCCCGGGCGCAGCATCGGCGGCTTCAACCTGAGCGAGTCGCTCAACGGCCTGACGGCGCTCACGTCGGCCTGCTGGCTGCTGTTCATCTTCCTCGTGCTGGTGATGGGCCAGGCCGTCCCCGTGGCGGCGCTCATCGTCTTCTGGCTGATCGCCGCCGCGCTCGTGCCGACGAGCCGCTGGATCAGCCGGCTCACCGTATGGTCGCGGCGCTCGTTCAAGGAACGCGTGCTCATCATCGGTGCGGGAGAGGTCGGCCACACGCTGGCCGCCAAGATCGCCGCGCACCCCGAGTATCGCATCGAGCTGGTCGGCTTCCTCGACGACGGCGAGCCGCGGCACAACGGTCACGTCTCCGACGTGCAGGTCATCGGCGCGCTCGACGACCTCGACGCGATCGTGGCCGGAAGCAAGGTCGATCGCGTCATCGTCGCCTTCTCTCGCGCTCGCCACAACGACTTCCTGCGCGTGGTGCGCGCCTGCGCCGACAGCGGCGTCAAGGTCAACATCGTGCCTCGCCTGTTCGAGGTCGTGAGTTCGCGGGCGGCCGTCGACGACGTCGAGGGCATCCCCCTGCTCGACGTCGGACACGTGGAGCTTAGCCGCTTCAACATGGCCGTCAAGCGCGCCTTCGATCTCGTGGTCGGCGCTCTGCTGTGCATCCCGATCCTGCCGGTCATGGGCATCGTCGCCATCATCATCAAGCTCGACTCGCCAGGGCCGGTCTTCTACCGGCAGGAGCGCATGGGGCGTGGCGGCAAGACGTTCTTCATCTACAAGTTCCGCTCGATGTACGTGGGCGCGGACGGTGAGCGTCTGCAGCTCGCCGAGAAGCAGAACGACTACGACGGACCGATGTTCAAGCTCAAGGAAGACCCGCGCATCACGCGCGTCGGCGGCACCTTGCGGCGCTGGAGCATCGACGAGCTGCCGCAGATCCTCAACGTGATGAAGGGCGACATGAGCCTGGTCGGGCCGCGGCCGCTCTGGGTCGAGGAGGCCAAGCAGTGCCGGGGCTGGACCCAGAAGCGTCTGGACATCACGCCGGGCATCACCGGTCTGTGGCAGGTGCTGGGGCGGACCAACATCCCGTTCGACGAGATGGTCAAACTGGACTACATGTACGTCACGGGCTGGAGCCTCAGCTGGGACATCAAGCTCCTGATGGAGACGGTCCCGGCGGTGCTCAACAAGCGCGGAGCGTACTGAGCACCCACTCCCACTCGGCGGCGAGGCCCTCCTGCAGGCTCGTCGCCGGCGCGTACCCCAGCAGCTCCCTTGCCGTCTCGAGGCTCGCCCAGGTGTCCCTCGCGTCGCCGGGCTGCGCCTCCGCGTGGACGATGCTCGGCCTCGTGCCCGTGACCTCCGCCAGTGCGTCGAGCGCCTGGAGCAGGCTCACGCGGTGCCCGCCGCCCAGGTTGACGACCGAGCCGGCCGGCGCCGCCGGGGCGGCGAGGATGCCCGCGACGATGTCGTCGACGTACGTGAAGTCGCGGGTCTGACCGCCGCCCCCGTACACCGTGATCGGCTCGCCCCTGTGCAGGGCCTGCATGAAGAGGTTGAAGGCCATGTCGGGGCGCTGGCGCGGGCCGAACACCGTGAAGAAGCGGAGCGCCACGGTGTGGAGCCCGCGCCCGGCCGCGTACAGGCGGCAGAGGTGCTCGCAGGCGAGCTTGGTGACGCCGTAGGGCGAGACGGGCCGGCACGGCCCGTCCTCCCGGAGCGGCATCTCGGTGACGTCGCCGTAGACCGAGGAGGACGAGGCGCACACCACGCGCGGCACCTGCAGGTCGGCGCAGGTCTCGAGGACGATCTGCGTGGCGAGCACGTTGTCGTCGGTGTAGACCCGGAAGCTGCGGCCCCACGAGGAGCGGACGCCGGCCTGCGCGGCCAGGTGGTACACGACGTCTGCCCCGGCGAGCGCCTCACGCACCTCGCTCGGGCCGTTGAGCAGGGAGAGCAGATCGGCTCGGACCAGCCTGAACCCGGGGTGGGCGAGCGCGCCCTCGAGGTTCGCCTCCTTGAGCGCCGGATCGTAGTAGTCGGTGAAGGAGTCGATCCCCACGACTGCCTGTCCGGCGGCCAGCAGGCGGTCGACGAGGTGCGATCCGATGAACCCGGCCGCGCCGGTGACGACGACGTGCCCCGGCGCGCTCATTCGTGCGGCTCGCGGACCATGAAGCCTTCCGCGCGCAGCACGCCGTCGCGCTGCGCGTGGCCGAGATCCTCGTGCACCATCTCGGCCACGAGGTCGGCGAACGGGATCTGCGCGCTCCACCCGAGCACCTCGCGCGCCCGCGTCGGGTCTCCGAGGAGCGTCTCGACCTCGGTCGGGCGGAAGTACCTCGGGTCAACGCGGACGACGACGTCGCCGGGGGCGACCGGCGCGTCGGCACAGGTGAGCGGTCCGCAGCACTCCTCGAGCCGCGCCTCGTCCACTGCCTCGACGACGCCCACCTCGTCCACTCCGGCGCCGCTGAAGCCGACGCGCACGCCGACCTCGGCGAACGCGCGCTCCACGAACTCGCGCACGCTGTGCTGCTCGCCGGTCGCCACGACGTAGTCGCCGGGCTCGTCCTGCTGCAGCATGAGGTGCATGGCGCGCACGTAGTCGCGCGCGTGTCCCCAGTCGCGCAGGGAGTCCAGGTTGCCCAGGTACAGCACCTCCTGGAAGCCCAGCGCGATACGCGCAACGGCGCGCGTGATCTTGCGCGTCACGAACGTCTCGCCGCGGATCGGGCTTTCGTGGTTGAACAGGATCCCGTTGCTGGCGTGCATCCCGTAGGCCTCACGGTAGTTGACGGTGATCCAGTAGCCGTACACCTTGGCGGCACCGTAGGGACTGCGCGGGTAGAAGGGAGTGGTCTCCCGCTGGGGGGTCTCCCGGACCAGGCCGAACATCTCGCTCGTCGACGCCTGGTAGAAGCGGGCGCTGCGCTCCATGCCCAGGATGCGCATGGCCTCGAGCAGGCGGAGGGTTCCGAGAGCGTCGGAGTTCGCCGTGTACTCAGGGGTCTCGAACGACACCTGGACGTGGCTCTGGGCGGCAAGGTTGTAGATCTCGTCCGGCTGCGTCTCCTGCACGATGCGGATGAGGTTGGTCGCGTCGGTGAGGTCTCCGTAGTGCATGAAGAAGCGGACGTCGTGCTCGTGGGGGTCGTGATAGAGGTGGTCCACCCTGTCGGTGTTGAAGAGCGAGGCGCGGCGCTTGATGCCGTGGACGGTGTACCCCTCGTCGAGCAGCAGCTCGGCGAGGTATGCACCGTCCTGTCCGGTGATCCCGGTGATCAAGGCTGTCTTGCTCATGCGTCCACCCTCTCCCTTCTGGGGGCCCACACCGCGGGGCCGTCCTGCCCGGAGCGTCCGGGGCTCTCCGGGCGAATCCTGCCCACGTGGTCACTTCTCAATCGCGCGGCTCGGTCCCGTCGGCCGCCCGCCCGTCGATGCACGGTCGCCAGTCGTCGCGGAGCGCCGCCAGGAGGACCGCGTCGTGTCGGCAGCGTCCCATGACGAGGCAGGAGCGCAGTTCTCCTTCCTGCTTGAATCCGCACCGCTCCGCCAGCCGTATCGAGCGCTCGTTGTCTGTCTGCGCGAGGTACTCGATGCGGTCGAGGATGCCCTCCGAGAACGTCCAGCCTACCAGCAGGGTGAGGGCGTGCGTCATGAGTCCCCGGCCGCGCGCCTCGGGCAGCAGCCACAGGCCGATAGAGGCGCGGTGGTTGGGCCAGTCGAAGCGTTGGAGCTGGATCAGGCCCGCTGCGGATCCTGAGGCCCGGTCGACCACCGCCAGATCGAGTGCGAGGCCCGCCGCGTGGAGAGCGCCCTGCATCGAAAGCCACGCGGCGGGAGAATCGTCCGTGAACCGGCTGATGAGGTCGACGTCGGCGGAGTTCAGCTGCCGCAACAGGACGGCGTCGTCCGACACGCCGCCTGCCGGGAACGGCAGGTCCCGCCCGGCGACCGCGGATGTCAGACGCAGTTCCAGCGCATCGACCGGCACCATGCGGAGTCCGGCGCGCTTCAGCAGGGCGTTCACCGCCGCGCCGCTGCGCCGCCGCAAGCTGGGTCCGTGCTCTCCGTTCATCCGCATTCGTTCTCTCTCCTCGGCCTATCGGTACGTATTGTCCATCAAGAGGATGGAACTCCCGGCCTCTACCGTCACGGGTCGGCCTTCGCCGGTGACGAAGGTGCTCCGCTCCACGAGGTTGCCCGTCGAGCCGGCGACCGCGACGAGAGCGCCGACGGCGGCGGCGGTCCGGAACAGCTCGCCACTGAACCTGTTATCGTGCGACGACGACGAGAACTTGATGCACGCCAGCGCCTCGTCCGCCGGCCTCGTGTCGATGAACCGGTTGCCGGCGAAGACGTTGTCCGAAGACCCGCTGAGGTAGGCGAGCTCGCCGCCCGCGTCGCTCCTCACCGTGTTGCGCGTGAAGCGGGCGCCGTTCACGTTGTTGAAGTAGATCAGCTGGATCTCGCGCGACGGCGCCTTCGGGATGTACGCGACCGTCGCGTCGAACACGTTGTCGCTGATGACCGTGCCGTCGGGTTCGCCGGGGACGCCGTTGTGGTTGATCATGGCTCCGAGTCCTCGGTACACGGTGTTGCCGCTGAAGACCATGTCCGTGGCGCGGTTGAACTCGACGGTCTGCTTCCAGGGATAGGCGTCGTTCCACCCGGCGCCGAGGAACGTGCAGCCGGTGATGCGGGAGGAACCGCCCTCGTGGACGGCGTCGAACGAGACCGTCTCCGAGCCGGACGGCTCGAAGACGCAGTCGATGAGGTCGATGGAGTGGTAGCCGGTCGTCATGGGGTGCACGCCGTCCGGCCTCTGGATGCACTCGAAGCTCATGCGCGGCGAGCCCTTGAACACGCAGCGGCGCCACGTGAGATCGTGGTAGGTGGCGCCCTCCCAGCCCTGGTCGACGATGCTGACGCCGTTACCGTCCGCGGAGTTGGCGCCGATCACGCAGTCCGTGAACGCGATGTGCGACGCGGTGCGGTCGTCGGTGAAGCGGATGACCCCGTGATCGTCGCCGGACCCGGTCGAGCCGCCGCCGACGAAGGTGACCCGCGTGAGAAGACAGCGCGTCGCGCCGTCGGCGAAGCGGAAGGCGCGACCGTCCGCGCCCACGGTGAGGTCGCTCACGCGACACCGGGCTCCGAGCTCCACGCCGCCGAGCAGCCGGCTGCGCGCGCCGTCGCCCACCAGCCGGGAGCCGTCGGGTACGCGCAGCGTGGTCACGCGGTAGAGGCCGGCGGGCAGGTGGACGCCCACCCCGGTCCCGGCCACGTCACGGAGGGCTGCGAGGATGGCGGCCGTGTCGTCGCCGTCGTCGTCCGGCGTCGCGCCGTACTCCAGCGCCGACACGACGCGGGCGGCCGCGGGGGACGGGGGACGGGACGGTGGCGGCGGCGACGGGGTGACGAGCGGTGAGGCCACGGCAGACCGGCCCGCCGGCTCGTCGGGCTCGCCGCCGTCCCGCGTCACCACGAGGAGGACGGCCGCCGCGATGACGGCGGCGGCGGCCAGGAGCAGAGCGACGAGTCGTGGGCGCTGTGCTGCGGAGATCCGTGACATCGGGATACCGAGGCCCTCGAGGGGGCCGGCCGGCTCAGGAGCCGCCCGGCGCTTCGCCGCCGGTCCCGCCCGTCCGCGAGTCGCGGCGCAGGCGGGCGTAGGCGCCGCGCGCCGCCGACGCGGCCCAGTGGCGTGCGGACCAGTAGATCTTCTGCCGATCGCGCCACGCCTTCTTGCTGACTTCACGCATGTACACGGCCTTGTCCGCCGGCGTCCGGAAGAGCGACACCTCCCAGGCGGTGACCGGCTTCGCGCCGAGCCGTTGCTTGTAGATCGGCGTGCCGAAGAGCATGTGCGTCCGGCGACAGCCGCGCTCGATGCTCTCGACGATCGAGTAGTAGGTCATGAGGAGTCCGAGGTGGAGCTTCTCGAATCGGGAGTCGAAGCCCACGGTGTGGATCCAGGTGTCCCGACCGACGCAGAGGAGAAGCTGCGTGGCGGCGAGCTCTCCGTCGATGTAGCCGGTGAGGGCGAGGCCGTGGCGCTGCAGCAGCTGCCACAGCGGCCGGACCTTGGACGGGTCCTCCTCGTACACCGAGATGCCGCCCTTGGCGCGGACGCGCTCGTTGGTCCAGGCCACGGTCTGCTGCACGAGCTCGAGCGGGATGTCCCCGTCCTCGAGCCGACGCAGCTCGAACTCCGGGTGTTCCCGGCGCAGCTTGTTGCCGTACTGACGGAGGTGCTTGCGCGTGGTGTTCCCGATCTGCCGGTGGTACGCGTCCACGTCGGCCGGCAGGTCGACCACCATGTCCTGGGAGGCCTGCGTCACCCTGTGGCAGCGGCGGATGCGCGCCGGCGGGAACTTGACCTCCGCCCGGATCCTGTGGGCGGCGGGACACGCCGCGAAGATGGCCTCGGCCGCCAGTTCCAGCGCCTCGGGCTCGATGTCGACGAGACGGTTGAGGATGTCGACCGTGTGGCCGCGCAGCGCGAAGAGGATGTCGTGCCGCGGCCGTTCGAGCAGGCAGGCGTTGTAGTTGGGCGGGCGCGTGTAAAGGGTCAGGTACTCGACCGTGGTGAAGAAGCTGCCGTAGCGGTCGTTCAGCTCCTCGGCGTACTCCTGCGGCGCGCAGTCGAGGAGGACCTCCGCGCCGAACTGCGGAAGCCGGAGCGAGCTGCTGCAGGCCCGGAGGGGTGCTCCCTGGACTGGATGCGTCAACCCTCCTCCGTGTCGTTCGGCGTCCGGGCGGCGCGTACGCGGGCAGTCGCGCCGCGGACGACCCTCCCTGCCTGGTGGCGCGCCTGCCAGTAGCGCCGGCTGCCTTCGCGCCGGAGCCGGCGCCACGCGACCTGCCGTTCCTCCCGCAACGTGTGCAGTCGCGCGCGTCGAGTCGGGAACACGGAGATGCCGCTCGACGGCACGTGGCGGGCTCCGAAGCGCTCCTTGTACTGCTCGTTGCCCCAAAGGAGATCCATGCTGACGGCGCCCCTCGAGATGGCGTGCCGGATGGCCGCGCGCAGGCAGACGAACCCCAGGTGGAGTGAGTCGAAGGCTGGGTCGTGAGCCCACTCCTGCGCGCACACGCTCTGGCCGATCCAGAAGAGCAGGACGATCGCCGCTACCCTGCCGTCGACGGTGGTGACCACGGCTTCGCCGTTGCCGCGCTTCAGGAGTTCGAAGACGAGGGTGTATTCGTCGGGCCTGGTCTCCCAATAGGTGGTGAGGCCCTTGGCGGAAAAACGGGCGACCTTCCAGGCGACGATGAGGTCCAGGAGCTCCTCCGCGCGGTCTCTCGGGTCTATGACTTCCGTGCGCGCGTCGGGGTAGGCGCGCCGCAACCTGTTCTCGTAGAGCTTGAGGTTGCGGCGCGTGCTCCTGCCCAGCGACGCCTCCCACTCCTCGGCGGTCCCCGGGAGGTCGAGCATCAGGTGGTCGCGGGTGCCGAGCACGCGGGTCGGCAGACGCAGCTCGCCGGGAGCGAACAGCACGTGCAGGCGGATGCGGTGGACGAACGGGAGCACCCGGAACAAGGCTCGGCAGGCGCGCTCGGCGTCTCGTGGGGTGATCTCGAAGGTGCGGTTGTAGATCTCGACCGTGCCGCGTCCGTCCCGTCCGAACACCAGCACGTGCCGCGGGTCTTCGAGGATGCAGCAGCCGGTCGGCGGACGGTCGAAGAAGAGGTCGAACCAGTCGGATGTGGAGAAGAGACTGCCGTACAGGGCGGGCAGCTCGGCGAGCAGGTCGTCGCGGACTTCACCGAGCTCCACGGTCGCGCCGAGGTCGGGGTACGCGAGCCGCTGCTTCATGCCTGCTCCTCCTCCGTCGCGCGGCCGTCGCGCCCCAGCAGATGGACCCGCTCGGCGGCCCGGCGCGCCGCGTGCCGGGCGTCCCAGTACCTGCGCCTGGCCGCCTTCCTCACCTCCCTCCAGTGTACATCTCTCGCCTCGTCGATGGACCAGAGCCGTGCCATGGGCGTGCGGAAAAGCGAGAGCTGGGTGGCCGTCACCGGGCAGGCGCCGAGGCGCTGCTTGTAGGACGTCGTGGTCCACAGGAGGTGGCAACGGCGCGCCCCGCGTCGGGCCGTCTCGCGCACCGCCCAATAGGTGGAGAGGAAGCCCAAGTGCACGTCCTCGTATGCCTCGTCGAAGGCGCCGACGTAGACGGTGGCGTCGTGGCCCACGTAGAACACGAACTCGATGGCCGCCGGTCGACTGGCGATGCTGGTCACGTGGGCCTCGCCGCGAGCGGCGGCGAGCAGGTCGTACAGCTGCTGCCGCCGCTCGGGGTGCTTGACGAAGCCGGACACGATGCCCTGCGCGGTCATGCGTGCGACGTTCCACTCGATGACCTGATCGGCCAGGGCGGGGATCTCCTCAGCCGACGGCACGAACACCGACGTGGACACGTCCGGACATGTGCGGCGCAGCTTGTTGTCGTAGTTGCGCAGGTTCTTACGCGTGCGCTTGCCGAGCGACGCCGTGTAGGCGTCGGGGCCTCCCGACAGGTCGATGACCTGGTCGTCGGCGGCGATGAGCCAGCGTTTGGGGGCGCGGAGTTCCCGCGGCGGGAACAGGACCTCGAGGTGGATGCGGCGCACGTTCGGGAGCGCGCGGAAGATCGCGAGGCAGGCGCGCCGCGCGTCGGCCGGGTCGATGGCGAAGGCTTTGTTGAGGATGTCGGTCGTGTCGCCGTCGGTGTGGAAGACGAGCACGTGGCGTGGGTCATCGAGCTCGCACACCCCGTTGGGCGCCTTGCGGTCGTACACCTCGAACCAGGCCGCCGTGGTGAACAGGCTGCTGTAGAGGCCTGGCAGCTCGTCCAGCAGCCGCTCCCCGACGGGGCCGAGGGTCACCGTCGCGCCGAGGTCCGCGTAGAAGACGGCGTCGCGGACGGCGGTCACGGCACCGCTCATCGCCGCTCCCCGCCGCGGTGGAGGCCGGCGTGCTCGAGCGCGCGCCGCGCGCCGCTGCGCGCCGTCCAGTAGGCGCGGTTGCCGCGTTCGCGCAGCTGACGTCGCACGATGTCGCGCGTCTCGCCCAGCGAATAGAGACGCGCCGTGTTCGAGCGGAAGACCGACAGCTGCGTCGCCGCGTGCGGCGTCGCGCCCAGATGGCTCTTGTAGTCCGTGGTGCCCCACAGCAGGTTGATCTGCTTCATGCCGCGCTCCACGGCATCGCATATCGCCCAGTACGAGGCGAGCAGGCCGAGGCGGTACTTCTGGTACTGCGGGTCGAACGAGCCCTGCAGGGAGACGGTGGAGTCTCCCACGGGGAACAGGAGGCGGATGGCGGCGGGAGCCCCGGAGATCGTGGTGACCTGGACCTCGCCGCGGCGGCAGGCCAGCTCCTTGACCTGCCCGATGAACTCGGGTTTGTCCTCCCAGAACGTGGTCTGGCCGTGCCGGGCGTGGAACCAGTCGTTCTTCCACTCGAGGAACTGGTCGAACAGTGCGGCGGCGCCGGCGCCCGGCACGACGATCTCCGTGGTGGTGTCCGGGTGGTCGCGCCGCAGCCGGTTCTGGAAGTTGCGCAGGTTGCCGCGCGTGCGCTTGCCCAGGGAGGCGTCGTAGTCGGCCACCGACGACGGGAGGTCGATGACCATGTGCTCCGCCACGTTGCGCACGCGCAGCGGCAGGCGCAGTTCGCGCGGCGGGAACAGGACCTCGATGTGGATGCGCCGTGCCTGGGGCACGGCGCGGAAGATGGCGAGGCAGACGCGCCGCGCCTCCGCGGCCCCGATGGCGAACACCTTGTTCAGGACCTCGATGGTGTCGCCGTCGACCGAGTAGGCGACGACGTGCCGGGGCCGGTCGAGCACGCAGGCGCCGTCGAAGTGTCGATGATCGTGGGTCTCCCACCAGTCGACGGTGGAGAAGATGCTGTTGTAGAGACCCGGCAGTTCATCCAGGAGCCCCGGGGGCACCGCCCCTCGATGGACGGTCGCACCGAGGTCCTGAAAGGAGACCTGGTCCACCTCGCTCACCTCGCCTTCACTCGTGCGGCGTGCCGCCTGCCGGCTCGCTCGCATGGCGCGCCCTCCGGACGGGTCTCGTGCCGTCGCTCGTTCCCGGCCCCCCTGGATTCTAGCCGTGCGGGATGCGGCCGTCGACGCGCATCGTCCTCTCCGGGCGAGGTCCGGCGCGGTGCGTCCTCTACGGCAGCGCGATGTTGCCGCTGCTGCCGTTCACCTGCGAGACGTAGGGTTTGGAGCCCGGGCGCAGCCACGTGGTGCCGGTGAAGTCGGCGCCGTGCACGTTGTCCAGGTACCCGTTGTGGGACCCGGTCGGGGCGGTGACCACGGTGCCGGAGAAGCGCCAGCCGGTCGCGTTCTTGCAGTAGACGACCTGGGCGGCACTCCCCATCGGCTCGGTCTGCTGGTCGTCCCTGACCCGCATGTCCGCCATCACCCGGGAGAACCGCCAGAGCATGTCCGTGTCGGCTCTCGGGCCCTGGAGGTTGAACGCGGCGCCGCGGGTCTGCATGATCGTGAGCCCGTCCACCGTCACGCCACGCGCCTTGTTGATCTCGAACCCCTGTCCCCAGGAGTAGAGGTCGGGACGGTTGCCGGAGCCCTCGATCGTCATGTCGCGGATGGTCGTCGCGGTGTCGCCCGTCATGGCGGAGCAGAGTGAGAACGCTTCCGATCCTTGCGGCTCGATCGTCACCCGGTCGAAGGTGAGGTGGTGCCAGTTGTTCGTGGTTCGCCCGGACGAGGTGCGGTCGGTGACCTCCACTCCCATCCGCGGCTGCGGGCGCACGATCACGTTCTCGAAGCGGATGTTGGAGACGACGGCGTTGTCGAGCGCGTTGATGGTCAACCCGTTCTGCGGTCCTGAATCGATGATGCAGTCGCGGACGACGACGTCGTGCAGCGTGTAGTCGATGTGGAGCACGCCGTGCGTCGCGTCCCCGCCGGTGAAGATGATGCGCTCGTAGACCCGGGGGGAGGTCGGGGTCCCGGAGGTGAGCCGGGCATCGGTCATCGTCGTGTAGCTCGACGAGGCCGTCGGTGTCGCGGTGGGCGTCGCCGATGGAGTCGCCGTCGGGCTGGCCGTCGGTGTGCTCGAGGGCTTGGGAGTCGCCGTCGGGCTGGCCGTCGGCGTCGCCGAGGGCTTGGGGGTCGCCGTCGGCTTCGGGGTCGCCGTCGGCGTGGCTGAAGGCTTCGGTGTTGCCGTCGGCTTCGGTGTTGCCGTCGGCGTCGGCGGCACCGTGGGCGTCGCCGAGGGCTTCGGGGTCGCCGTCGGCGCCGGGCTGGCCGTGGCGCTCGGACTGACGGTGGGCGTCACCGACGGCATCACCGTGGGGGCGATCGTCGGCGTCGGGGAAGGTGTCGGCGCCGTGGGCGTCGTCGACGGCTTCCGGGGGTGGCGCAACCTGGCCGACAACGTGAGGAGCCGCGCGCGAAGCTTCTTCAGCGCCTTGACCTCGCGGCTCCGGACCTGCTTGAGCGTGCGCCTGGAGAGATGGATGGCTCTCTTGTCGAGACGGATCGCCGTGGTGGCGCAGGCGATCACCTCCTCGACGAACGCATCGTCGACGCTCTCGGAGGCCAGCACCGCGGTGCCGAGCCGCGCCAGGCGGCGGTTCATGCGCTTGAGGGCGGCGTTCGTCGTGAGCACCCTGTGGCGCAGCCGTGGCTGGTCCTTCGACGTGCGCGCCTTGCGGGTCAGCGTGCCGAGTCTCTTGTGTATGCTCTCGGCACGCTGCTCGAGTCCCGAGAGACGCGTCGGCATAGCGGTTTCTGACGCGGCGGCTGTGGAAATGGGGACGAACAGACTGAGGACGAGAACTCCGGTGATGACCGCGGGGGATGCCTTCACCCTGAACACTGTTGCCTCCTCCCGACCCGCACGAGAGGAGAGAACCGGCGCGCGGCAGTGCCGCTGTCGCACCAGCGCGACTCACAGTGGGGTCGAATCCTGGGGTTGGTCCCCGCAGGGGACCGTTGCTTACTGAAGGGGTCGGCAGCATCGGTAAGGAGTTGAGGGCAGGCTGCCGATAAGCGTTCACGAACTTGTGTACAGTTGACGCGGAGGGTGAAGGAGGCGCATGGCCAGCACGAGCGGGGCCGCGGAGGTCCGGAAGGCGAGTAGGGTGATCAGACCCACCAGGGGGTGGGCATCACTCCACCTGTGGGAGCTCTGGGAGTACCGCGAACTGCTCTACTTCCTCACGTGGCGCGACGTCAAGGTGCGCTACAAGCAGGCAGTGCTGGGCGTGCTCTGGGCGATCCTGCAGCCGGTGATCACGATGGTGGTGTTCACCATCGTGTTCCAGCGGCTCATGGGCGCCCGGTACGACCCGCAGGTGGTGGGCGGACAGGAGATCCCGTACGCGATCTTCGTGTACACGGGGCTGCTGCCGTGGAATCTCTTCGCCGGCGCCCTCAGCCGGTCGGGGACGAGCCTCGTCGGCAACGCCAACCTGCTCACCAAGGTGTACTTCCCGCGGCTCGTGATCCCGATGTCGGCGGTCATCGCCGGACTGGTCGATTTCCTCATCGGCCTCGGTGTCTACTTCGTGCTGCTTCTCGCCTACGGCCTGCCCTTGAGCTGGCACATCGTGCTGCTGCCCGCCTTCGTGCTGCTGGCGATGGTCACGGCGCTCGCCTGCGGACTCTGGCTCTCGGCTCTCAACGTGCTGTACAGGGACGTCGGCTACGTCATCCCGTTCCTCACGCAGTTGTGGTTCTTCGTGACGCCGGTCATCTGGCAGCCGCCGGCCGACAACTCGTTCAAATGGACGCTCGCGCTCGGCCTCAACCCGATGACCGGCGTCGTCGAAGCGTTCCGCTGGGCGTTCACAGGAGGCGCGCCGCCCAGCGGGCTGCTGGCGGCTTCGTTCGCCATCGTGCTCGTGCTGCTCGTCACGGGGCTCGTGTACTTCAAGCGCATGGAACGTACCTTCGCGGACGTGGTGTGACGATGGGCAGCGTGATCAGCGTCAAGGCGGAGGGCGTCGGCAAGCGGTACCGCATCGGCGGTGCCCTGGAGAAGCACACCACGCTGCGCGATGCGGTCGCGGCGGCGGTCAAGCGCCCTATCGAGCGCCTCCGTCACCCCGGCTCCGCCACTCATGTGTCGGAGGAGATCTGGGCGCTTCGGGACGTGTCGCTCGAGGTGGAGGAGGGCGAAGTGCTCGGCCTCATCGGCTCCAACGGCGCCGGCAAGAGCACCTTCCTCAAGATCATCTCCCGCATCACGGAGCCCACCGAGGGCGAGATCCACCTGAACGGACGCGTCGGGAGCCTGCTGGAGGTCGGGACCGGGTTCCACGCGGAGCTCACCGGGAGGGAGAACATCTACCTGAACGGCGCGATCCTCGGCATGACGCGCGCCGAGATCAACCGGCGTTTCGACGAGATCGTCGAGTTCTCTGAGATCTCGCGCTTCCTCGACACGCCGGTCAAGCGCTATTCGAGCGGCATGTACGTGCGCCTCGCGTTCGCCGTGGCGGCGCACCTGGAGCCCGAGATCCTCGTCATCGACGAGGTGCTGGCCGTGGGCGACGCCGCCTTCCAGGCGAAGTGTCTCGGGCGCATGGAGGACGTCGCCAACGCCGGCCGCACCGTGCTGTTCGTGAGCCACAACATGCAGGCGATCCGCAGCCTCTGCACGCGCGTCGTGGAGCTGCAGCAGGGCACGGTGGTCGACTCGGGACCCCCGTCCGAGGTCGTGGACCGCTACCTGCGGCTGCAGGGCGGCGCTTCGGGGGTGCTGGAACTGGAGGGCGACGACCGGCTGGGCGACGGCGAGGTGCTGCTGGCGGCCGTGCGCATCCTCGGTCCGGACCGGGTGCCCACCTCGGTGGTCGTCAGCAGCCAGCCCTTCAGCGTGCAGATGGACGTGGACCTGGAATCCATCCCCTACGGCCTCACGATCGGCTTCGACCTCGCCCTCTCCGACACGACCGTGGCGTTCCGGAGCTATCAGACGGACGCCGACCCTTCGGAGTGGCCGGAACTCAGGCGGGGGCGTAACCGCCTCGAGTGCCGCATCCCGCCCAATCTGCTCAACGCCGGCCGGTACACCGTCCTGCCGCGCATCAGCATCGACCGCCAGCGCTGGATCGTGCGCGGGGGAGCCGTCTCCTTCGACGTGCAGCGCGACGCGGGCGCGTCCATCCACGCGCTCGCGGCGAAGCCCGGGGCGGTAGCGCCGGTACTCACCTGGGCGCGCGACGGCTCGGGGTGACCCGTTGACGGCGCCGACCAGGGGGCTGCGCCGACCGGCGGTGCTGCTGCTGTCGCCGAGCCTGCAGGGCCACCGCCTCATCTACTGCCGCGTGCTCGCTGCGATCTTCGCGCGGGCCGGGCGCGACGTGGTCGTGGCCGGCGACCTGCGTGCCGACGGCGTCGCCGGCCATCCGCTGCTGACCGGACTCCGGGAGCGCAGCGGGGTGAGCGTCGTCGATGCCGGGCCGGCCGCGGCGTTCTCCGCCGCGGCGCTGCCGGCCCTGCTCCGCGACGCCGGTGCGGAGGAGCTGTTCTGCGCCGACGCCGACGACCTCATCGGGGACCCGGCGTTCACGCGGGCGGCGCTCCCGGGGGTGCGCACGGTCGGACTGTACCTGCGCACCACGAACTACATCTACGCCGCACGCCCCCCGTGGCTCCGCCGCCTGTGGCGGCGGCGCCACGGGCGACCCGAGGAGGAAGCGTTCCACGAAGGCGGCCCCGCGGCGGTGAGCCCCGTGGACGCCGCCCTCGTGCTGGACGAGCGGTTCGCCGCCGAGCACCCGCTCACCCATGGATGGATGCCCGACATCTTCCGCGAGCCGGACGGCGGCGGTGAGCGGGAGGAGACGCAGCGCTGGCGGGCGCGCGTGACGGAGGTACTCGCGCGCGCCCCACGGCGTCCCGTCGTCGTGTACGTGGGGACCAACCAGGAGCGGCGCGGCTACGACACCCTTCTCCGCCTCGCTGCCGAAGAAGACGCCGTCTTTCTGCACTGCGGGCGGCTCGAGCCTCACGACGGCGACCGCCCGGAGGAGGTGGAGCGCCTGCGAGCCCTCCTCCTCGAGCGGGGAGCGCTGCTCGAGACGGCCGGGCCCTACGTGCATCCCGAGACCGCCGACGTGTTCCTGCGCGCCGCCACGTGCGTGGCGCTTCCGTACCGGCAGCACCTCGGCTCCAGCGGCGTGATGCTGCAGGCCGTGGCCGCGGGCCGCCCCGTCGTGGTGCCGGACGAAGGCCTCATGGCGTTCCGCACCACGTCGTTCGGCCTCGGTGCCACGTATCCGGCCGGAGACGAGCAGGCTCTCCGGCGGACGTTCCGCGCGCTGCTCGCCCGGCGGCCGGAAGCGTACG
This sequence comes from Actinomycetota bacterium, assembly GCA_012514235.1. Lineage (GTDB taxonomy): Bacteria > Actinomycetota > Thermoleophilia > UBA2241 > UBA2241 > CAIXSE01. Next base: position 19,823 of record JAAZAR010000130.1, on the reverse strand, counting down.
CGGCGCGCCTGCGCGCCTTCGCGGCCTGTTTCGCGCCGGCGTGCGTGGAGGCCGCCGTCCTTGCAGCACTCACCGGCTCCGGACCCGGCGCCGAGCTGCCGCAGCACGCCTTCGCTGTGTCCTCGCCCGCGAGGGAGGAGACGGCGTGGAGCTGATCCGCCTCGCGCTCCCGGCGCTTCTCCTGCTCTTCTTCGTCTGGCGATCGCTCCACGAGCGCGTGTTCCTGCTCGGCATCCCCTTCCTCATGTACATGGCGCAGGCCGTGTTCTTCTACAAGCTCAAGATCTTCTACGTGCCCGGGCGGCTCGAGCCGGCGGACCACGTCATGCTCTGGCTGCTCGTCGTCTGGGTCGTGTACTTCGACCTGCTCCTGCCTGGCCGGCGGCGCTCGCTGCGGGACCGCCGGCCCCTCGGCCCTCGGCTCTCCACGCCGGAGGAGGTCGTCCTCCTGGGCCTCGCCGCCTACGCCGCGCTGGAGGTGGTCCTGACCGTCCTGCGGTTCGGCAGCGTCGGCGCTACGCTCGGGGAGGCCAAGGGGTGGATCTACCTGTTCGTGGGCTACTTCCTCCTCCGCGGCATCCTCGTGCACGCGGGACGCACGCAGACCGTACACCTGCTGAGCGCGATCGTCGGCGTGAACACCCTGGCAGCAGTGCTCTACATCGCCCACCAGGGGCTCCACCTGTCCATCTACGAGGCGACGGAGTACCAGACGATCGTCTTCATGGGACGGGAGCTCACGCGCACCTTCTACTTCATGCCGCAGTTCCTCATCCTGGCGACTGCCTTCAGCATCGCACAGAAGCGCTGGACACTGTGGTGGGCGGGCGTCTTCATCGTGACGCTCGGGGCGCTCTGGATCTCGTACACGCGGTCGCTGCTCGTGATCGCCGTCGTCGAGGTGGTCGTGGTCCTCGGGGTGCGGCTGCTCAAGTCGCGCGAGGCCGGACTCGCCTTCAGACGTGCCCTGGCCATCGGCGGCATCGTCGTCGTGTTCGTGGTCGTCGCCTTCGCGGCACTGCCGGTGCAGTCGCAGTACCTGCTGTCCCGCATCGGCATGGCCACCGCGTCGGGCGACGTCACCGCCGACGAGAACCTGCAGAACCGCGAGCGCAAGATGCAGAACGTGTATGAGTGGATCGAGAGCGAAAGCCGTACGCTCGGCCAGGGGTTCGCGTCGCCGGCCCAGCACTGGCCGGCCGGCGACATCGAGTGGATGGCCGCCGACCTCGTCTGGGTGCCGGTGCTCTACCGGCTGGGCGTGGCGGGGATCGCCCTCTTCGTGGCCCTCTTCGTGGCGTTCGCGTGGCGATCCCTGTCCCTCGCCGTCTCGGGGACCGGCGACGCGGAGTTCCTCGGTCTCGTCTTCCTGGGCGCCCTGGCGGGCGTCTTCCTCGAGGGGTTCGTCTCGTGGACGGTGCTCAACCCGGACCGGTACCCGATGGGCCTGTGGCTGTTCGCGTTCGTGGCCGCCGAGGCGTGCCGCCGCCGCCGGGAGGCGGCGGAGGCGCTCGAGGCGGCCGAAGAGCCGGCCGCGCCCGGTGGATCCCGGGCGGCGCGGCCGCAGGTGGCGGCCGCCGTCCTCGTCCCGAGGCCGGGAGGCGGCCATGACTGAGCCGGCCCCCGTCGCCGCCGGCCCCGTTGCGCCCGTCCTCGTCCACGAGTCGGACTGGCTCGCTTCGCGGCCGTTCTTCTACAACCTCCGCACAGGGGCCGCCAGCCACGACATCAACGACGTGATCGACCTCGACGCTCTGGAGTTCGACCCTGAGGGCTTCAACGACTACCTCGACTTCGGCTTCTCGGTGTTCGAGCGCACGCCGGTGCGCGACGTGCGGCTGCTGCGGCACTCGTCGCGGCTCTGGCGCGACCCCGACGGCAGTCTTCGCGTGGAGTACCTGGACGACCCGGCCTACCCGTGGCTGGAACGCCGCAGCACGGTGTCCGAGGTGCTGGAGCTGGCCGGGGCGCGCATCAACGAGGCGGCGGGAGAGGCCGGCGATATCGTCGTCCCGACCAGCGGGGGCTGCGACAGTCGCCTCATCAACCTGTTGCTGCGCGACCGGTCCCGCATCCGCGCCTTCACCTACGGCGTGAGCGACGACCCGCGCCGCTCCGCAGAGGCGGTGAAGGCGCGCGAGCTGGCGCACCGTCTGGGCCTGCAGTGGCGTCTCGTCCCTCTCGGCGACTTCCACGAGTTCCTGGACGACTGGGACGCGCTGTTCGGCGTCTCCACCCACGCGCACGGCATGTACCACATGGAGTTCTACCGCCGGATCCTGCAGTGGGTGCCGGTCGGCTCGGCCCTGCTCAGCGGCGCCTGCGGCGAGTGGTTCGAGGGCGACGATCCCGAGGTGCGCGTGATCCCGACGCTGCGCGACCCGGACGACGTGTACACCGTCTTCCGCTACGGCCGCCTCAACGCCGACTCGACCTACAGCCGGTTCCGCAGCGAGCGTCTCGGCGCACAGCGGCTGCTGGAAACGGAGCCCCGCATCCGCGACGAGATGCTGCCGCGCGTGTTCACGGTGGTGCGCATCCGGCTGACGCTGCTCTCGTATCTGCTGAGCGTGCCCGCGGCCTTCGGTCTGGAGCCGCGGGCACCCTTCCTGGACATCGACCTCGCCATGCGCATGCTCACCTTGCCGGACGAGCTGCGCGAGGAGCGCCGGTGGCTGTATCGCTACTTCGCGGAGTCGGGCGTCGACCTCGAGGGGACGGCCCTGCCGGTGGACAACCGCAACACGCTGAACTACCGGGGGATGCGGCGTCGCCCGCTGCGGCCGCTCGACCCCGGCATCCTGCGGGAGGTCGTGCGGCCGGACTACGTGCGCCGCGTGAACCTCGAGGTCGGGACGCTCGGCCTCACCTGGGAGGCGCTGTGGCGGCTAGGCTGGACGCCGGGGTTCCGCCGCGCCGTCAACGTGGCGCGCCGCTGGGGCCTCACCGAGCGCCGCCTGGACGCCTATGGCGCCTACCTGACCTTGCTGCCCATCGAGAAGCTGCTCCGCCGCCGCGACGACGTCGCCCGGGGGAGGTGCGGGTCGTGAGGCCTCTGCCTCGCATCACCGTGGGCATGATCGTGCTGGACGGCATGCCGTTCCTCCCGTACACGATCCGGGCGCTGTACGCGCACGTGCAGCAGATCGTGGTGGTGGAGGGGGCGGCGCCGGGCGCCCGCGGCATCGCCCGGCCGGACGGACACTCGCGCGACGGGACGCTGGAGGAACTGCGCCGCCTGGCCGCCGAAGAGGATCCCGACGGCAAGCTCGTGGTTGTCACCGCGGAGGACGAGGGCCACCCGGACGGGTTCTGGCCCGGCGAGAAGGACGAACAGAGCCGGGCATACGCGCGCCGGGCCGCCGGAGACTACTTGTGGCAGGTCGACGTGGACGAGTTCTACCTGCCGGGCGACCTCGTGCGGGTGCGCGCCATGCTCGCCGCCGACCCCTCCATCACGGCGGTCACCTTCCCGACCGTGACCATCTGGGGCGGACTCGGCGTCGCCGTCGACGGGTGGTATCTGCGGCGTGGGGGTGCCGACTTCCACCGGCTGTTCAAGTGGGGAGAGGGGTACTCGTACGCGACGCACCGGCCGCCGACCGTGCTCGACCCGGAGGGCCGCGACCTGCGGACGCTCCGCTGGCTGGACGGCCGCACCATGGCGCGGCGGGGCATCGCCATGCGGCACTACTCGCTGCTGCTGCCCAAGCAGGTGCGGGAGAAGGTCGACTACTACGCCAACTGGGGACTCTACCGCGACACAGTCCAGCCCGAGCGCATACGGCGCTGGATGGAGGACTCCTACGTGACGCTCCGGAAGCCCTATCACGTGCACAACGTGTACCGGCTGCCCAGCTGGCTGCAACGGTACCGGGGCGAACATCCCCCCGAGGTGCAAAGAATGATGAAGGACATCGCCGCCGGGAGGGTCGACATGGAGACACGGCCGATGGAGGACGCGGAGCGCCTGCTGCGCTCTCCCCTCTACGCGGCGGGTCGCGAGCTGCTGCGCGCCGTCGACCCGGCGCACGACTGGTTCTGGCGCACGCGCTGGTTCGTCGGACCGCGCGTCCGGCGGCTGCTCCCGATGGGGAGGGCGTGACGTGCTGCGCGCGCTGTGGTTGACCGACGTGCTGCCGCAGCCGGTGCGCCGGCATCTGGGCCAGCCGGCGTATCCAGGCCCCCAGGCCTGGGTGGACCGGCTGGCCGAGGAGCTCGTGCGGAGCGGCGACGTGCGCGTGGAGATCGCGGCGCCGTGTTCGACGTCCTTCACGCCCTTCGAGGCGAGCGGCGTGTGGTACCACGGGGTGCCGGCGCCGCCGGACGGGGGCCGCATCGGCCGCATCCTGCAGGGCTGGCGCCACCGATTGGCGGCGCCTGAGACGCTCGGCGCGGTCGGCGCCCTCGTCGCCCGCCTGCGGCCGGACCTCGTCCACGTCCAGGGCACCGAGAGCGTGCTCGGGCCGGCGGCGGTCGCGGGGACAGCTCCCTGCCTGGTCTCCCTGCAGGGACTGATGCAGGCGTGCGCCCCGCTGTACTTCGCCGGACGCACGCCCGGCGACGTTGCCCGGCTCGTGCTCAGCGAGGACTTCGTCAAGGGACGCGGCGTGGCTCAGGGCTACGTCCGGTACCGGCAGCTCGCGCGGCAGGAGGCGGCGGTCATGCGCGCGGGGCGCTGGTTCGTCGGGCGCACGGACTGGGACAGGGCCGTGCTCCTGGCGACGAACCCCTCGGCCACCTATTTCCACTGCGACGAGATCGTCCGGGACGAGTTCTGGGACGCGGACTGGGCGGCAGCGGGCGGCCGCCGGACGCGCGGCCCGCGTCTCTACTCCACGGCCAGCGCCATGCCGTTCAAGGGAACGGAGACCCTGTTGCGTGCCGCGGCCCTGCTGCTGCCGGACCACCCCGGCCTGCGGATGCGCGTCGCCGGGGTCCCCGATGGCTCGGAGATGGACCGGCTCTACCGCCGCGCCGCCCGGCGGCTCGGGATCGACGCCGCCGTCGATTGGCTGGGCCGCCTGGACGCCGCCGCGATCGCGGCGGAGCTGGAGGCGGCAGACGCGTTCGTCTACCCGTCCCACATCGACAACAGCCCCAACGCCGTCGTCGAGGCGATGCTCGCGGGCACGCCCGTCGTCGCCTCGTTCACCGGAGGCATCCCGTCGCTGCTCGAGGACGGCGCGGAGGGACTCCTGGTGCCGCGTGGCGACGCCCCGGCCCTGGCAGCCGCCGTCCGGCGGCTGCTGGACGACCGGGAGCTGGCCGCGCGGCTGGGCAGCGCCGCCCGCGCGCGGGCTCGTCGGCGCAACGACCCCGCGCGCGTCACCGCGCGCATGACGGAGATCTACCGCGAGGTCGTGGCCGCGGAGCACGGCGCCGGCCGCCGGATGGAGGTGCACTCGTGACCGACTTGCCCGTGATCAGCATCGTGACGCCGTCGTTCAACCAGGTCGCCTACCTCGAGTCCACCCTCGCGTCGGTGCTCGACCAGGGCTACCCGGCGCTCGACTACGTCGTCGTCGACGCCGGGTCCTCGGACGGCAGCCGCGAGGCGATCGAGCGCGTGGCGGACCGCCTGTCTTGGTGGTGCAGCGAGCCGGACGGAGGCCACATCGACGGGCTGAACAAGGGCTTCCGGCACACCACCGGGGAGATCATGGGCTGGGTCAACAGCTCCGACATGCAGCTCCCCTGGACGCTGCGCACGGTGGCCAGGGTCTTCAGCGACGTACCCGAGGCACAGTGGGTCATGGGTCTCCAGACCCTCCTGGCGGATGACGGCACCCTCACCGGGGTCTGGGACACGCACTGGAACCGCCACGACTTCCTGGGAGGCCGGTACCGATGGCTGCAGCAGGAGTCGGTGTTCTGGCGGCGGTCGCTCTGGCAGAGAGCCGGCGCCGGCATCGATCCGTCGGTGAAGTACGCCTGTGACTTCGACCTGTGGCTCAGGTTCATGGATCTGGCACCGTTGTTCCACGTGCCGGTGCCGCTGGGCGCCTACCGCCAGCACGGAGAGCGTCGCGGTGCGGCCGACGGCGGCGCCTACGGCCTGGAGACGCGGGCCATGTGGGAACGCTGGGCGGCGGCCCATCCGGCGCGGGAACGCCGCCGGGGCCGTCTCGCCGCCGCCCCCGGCGGGCGCCTGGGCGATCTGTGGCGCGAGGCGCTGGATCGCCTTCCGTTCGCGCCCTGGTACCGGCATCACCGGGTGCGGTACGACGAGGGGGCGGGGAAGTGGGTGGCCGCGTGAACCGGGACCGACCGCTCGAGGTCACGATCCTCTCGACCTACCTCAGCTTCCCCTACGGCATGGCGGCCACGAACAGGGTCCGCCTGCTTGCGCGGGCGATGAACGAGGCCGGCGTCCGGGTGCGGGTGCTCGTGATGCAGGCCTCGGACCGCCCGCCGCACGTGGAGAACACTGAAGTGCGTGGGACGTACTGCGGCGTGCCGTTCGAGTACGCGTGCGGCACGACGCTCAGGCACGACTCCTTCGTCATGCGGCGGCTCATCGAGCTGCGCGGATGGGCGACGGGCGCCGCGCGGCTGGTGCAGTCGCGGCGCCGCGGCGAGCTGGATGCGGTGTACCTGTGGTTCACCTCCCAGCGGCACTCGCCGGATCGCAGCGTCTACCTGGCTCTGCTGCGCGCACTCGGCGTCCCGGTCGTGATCGAGCTCAACGAACGGCCCTGGCCGATGCGCGACGACCGGCGGCTGTTCGAACGCGTGCTCTCCCCGATCACCGGGGTCGCCGGCGCCGTCGCCATCTCCCGGCTCCTGGAGGAATGGGCACGCGCGGAGGCGGCCCGCCTGCGGCGTCCGTTCACCGTCATGTCCGTGCCCATCGTCGTGGACGTCGACGAGCTGGAGCCGGAGTCCTATCCGGAGACGGGTGAGCCGCTGTTCGTGTTCGCCGGGGCCCCCGAGTACGACCAGGCCCTCCGCTTCGTCTTCTCGGCGATGGAGCACGTGTGGCGGGAGTTCCCCGAGTGCCGCCTCGTCGTCACCGGCACGAGGGCGTCCGACCCCGCCTCCCGCCGGCTGCAGGAGGAGGCTCGGCAGGGCGCCTGGGACGAGCGGCTCACCCTGGCCGGTTACCTGGAGCGGCCGGAGCTGCTGCGCCTGTACGCGAGGGCGAGGGGGCTGCTCGTGCCGCTGTTCGACGACGTCCGGTCCGCGGCGAGGTTCCCGACCAAGATCGGGGAGTACCTGGCGTCGGCTCGGCCCGTGGTGACGAACGCCGTGGGCGAGATCCCCCGGTACTTCGAGGACGGCGTGAACGGCCTCGTCTGTCCGCCGGGGGACGCGGCCGCCTTCGGAGAGCGGCTCCTGGAGCTGCTGCGCGACCCCCTGCGGGCGGCCGCGATCGGGCGCGCCGGACGTGAGCTCGCGGAGCGGCGGTTCCACTACGCGCTGTACGGCGAGGAGTTGCGCCGCGGCTTCACAGAGGCGGCGAGCAGAGGAGCGAGGTGATCGGCGCGGAGAAGCAGGGAGCGGCCGCCGAGCCGCCGCAGGGGACGCGGGCGGTCGAGCTCCGTCCGCCGGCCGGACCGACGGCGCGCCTGCTCGTGGCGGGCGACCTGGCCGTGCCGGCCGGGGTCCTGCCCGGAGGCGCGGAGCACCCGTGGGCGCCGCTGGCGTCGTACATCGGCGCCCACGACCTCGCCGTGGTCAATCTGGAGTGCCCGCTGACCGAGCGCGGCTCGGCCATCGCCAAGCTTGGTCCGAGCCTGTCGGGAGAGGCCGCGCTCGCCGCCGTCGCTCGCGACGGCGGGTTCGGCGCGGCCTCGCTCGCCAACAACCACATCATGGACCGCGGCCCTGACGGGCTGAGGGACACGCTACAGGCCTGCGCCGACGCCGGACTGGCTACTGTGGGCGCCGGCGCCGACCTTGCGGCTGCAAGCGAGCCGCTGGTCGCCTCCGTCGGCGCTGTCAGCGTCGCGGTGGTGGCGGTCGCCGAGCGGGAGTTCTCCATCGCCGGTGCGCGCAGGTGCGGAGCCGCGCCGCTGGACCCGTGGGCCACGCCCGCGCTGGTGCGCCGGCTGCGCGACAGGGGTCACGTCGTCGTGGCGATCGTGCACGGCGGCAACGAACTGTACGGCCTGCCGCGCCCCGGTCTCGTGGCCGCGTGCCGCGCCCTCGCCGACGCCGGGGCGGCGGCCGTCGTCTGTCATCACAGTCATGTGGCCGCGCCCTGGGAGGTCCACGAGGGCGTGCCCATCGTCTACGGCACGGGCAACTTCCTCTTCCCGGCCTCGAGCGGGCAGGCGTCGCCGTGGTACCGCGGCTACCTGGCGTCGCTCACGCTCGACGCCGGGGGCGTCACCGACCTTCGCTTCACCGGCTACGTGCAGGGAGGGGACGGGCCGCGCGTGCGCCCCATGGGGCCGCGCGCGGCCGACGCCTGGCACGCCCACCTCGACGGCCTGGCCACGACGCTCGCCGATCCTGCGGCGCTGGACCGCGCGTGGCGTGCGTTCTGCCGCACGCGCCGACCATACGTACTGGCCTCCGTGCTCGGCCTCTCGCGGGTCGAACGCGGCCTGCTGAAAGCCGGCATCTGGCCGGCGTGGCGTCTGCCGCGTCGTCGTGTGCCGGAGCTCTTCGACATGGTCGTCTGCGAGTCCCATCGCGAGGTCCTCGAGCACCTCCTCGAGGAGGAGATGGCGCGGTGAGACTCACGCACACCCGTGAGTTCCAGCTCCTCAAGAACGTGGTCAAGCGGGTCGTGCCCGGCGCCCATGCCTGGCATGGGCCGGTCGACGACGGCGACGTCGTCGCCGCGGTCGACCCCGTCCCCATGGAGTGGCCTGCCGACGTGCGGAAGCCGCTGGTCGGACTCGTGCAGGACAGGGACGACTACCCGTACTGGACCAAATACCGGCGGTTCCTCGAGGCGAACGACATCCCGTGGCGTGTGTACGACGTGCATCGCTCCGACTGGCTGGCGCAGGCCGCCAGGCTCGACTGCGTCGTCTGGCGGCCCATGTCATTCCCCAGCGAGCTGGAGGAGTGCCGGCGTAAGGTCTTCATCCTCGAGCGTGAGCTCGGCGCGCTCTGCTCGCCGAGCTTCGACGAGGCCATGCTGTACGAGGACAAGCTGCTGCAGCACGAGCTGCTGGCGCGGCACGGCTTTCCCGTCATCCCGGCGTTCATCTCGCACAGCCGGGAAGAGGCGCTGGAGTCCGTGAGGAGCAGCAGCTACCCGGCTGTGTGGAAGGTCGCCGTCGGCTCCGGCTCCTGGGGTGTGGAGCTGGTGCAGGACGCGCGCCGGGCGGAGCGACTCGTGCGGCGCGTGTTCTCGTTCCACGGCCGTCGCACCTACTGGCCCTACGTCGCGCAGAAGGACTACGTCTTCATCCAGCGCTACGAGCCCAACGCCGGCTGGGATCTCAGGGTCATCAGCATCGGCGATCTGATGCTGGGCTACTACCGCGACGTGCCGGCGGGGGAGTTCCGCGCCTCCGGCATGGGGACTGTGAGGCGCGGCGCGCCGCCGGAGGAGGCCATGCGCCTCGCGCTGCGCGTGCGCGAGGCGCTGGACCTGCCATCGCTCGCCGTCGACATGCTGGCGGACCCGGCGGACGGCCGCCTGTCGATCATCGAGACGTCCTCGTTCATCATGGTACGTACCCCGATGCAGCTACAGGTGGACGGCGTGCCGGGCGTGTTCGTCCATGAGGACGACGACACCTTCCGGTTCGTGCCGCTGATCGTCTGGCAGCAGGAGCTCGTGCTGCGCGAGGTCCTGCGCCGGGGCTGGATCGACGCCGGGAGAGGCCGATGACGCCCGCCCGCCGCCTCCTCCTGTTGACGGCCACGCTCGACAACGGCGGCCTGGAGCGCCAGCTCACGCTGCTGGCGACGCACCTGCCGCCGCGTCTGCGGCCCGTCGTCTGGAGCATCAGCGACGGGCCGTATGCCGCCGTCCTCCGCGAGGCCGGGGTGCCCGTGGTGGTCGACCCGCGCGCCTGGCGCTACGACGTGAAGCCGCTGCTGCGGCTGGACGCGGCCATCCTCCGCCTCCGGCCGGACGTCGTGCACGCATGGCACTCGATGCCCGCCGCCGTGGCGGCGCCGCTGTGCCGCCTCGCGGGCATCCCGTTCGTGGACGGGACCATCAGGCTCGGTCGGCCCAATCTGGAGTTCGACCGGCCGCGGGCCGGCATCATGCGGTTCGCCGACGTGGTGGTCGCCAACAGCCGGGCGGGGCTCGATGCCTGGGGCGTGAAGCCGCCGAAGGGCCGGGTGGTGTACAACGCCTTCGACCCGGCTCGCCTCGAGGCCGCCGGGGACGGCGCCGGCGACTCCTCTGCTGGCGGTCGGCGAGATGTGGTCGACGGCCGGCCGTTCACGGTCGTCATGACCGGCCGGCTCCACGCGCACAAGGACTTCCGCACGCTGCTCGCCGCGGCGCGGTCGCTCGCCGCCGACGCGCCGCGCGCCTGGCGGTTCCTCGTGGTCGGCGACGGGGAGGACCGCGAGGCCTTGCAGGAGGAGGCGCGGGACCTCGTGGAGGCCGGGGTGGTCGACTTCGTCGCCCCCGGCCTCGAGGCCCTGCCGCTGGTCGCCTCCGCCGACGTGGGCGTCCTGCTGACCAACGACGCCGTGCACGCTGAGGGCTGCTCCAACTCCATCATGGAGTACATGGCCTGCGGTCTTCCCGTGATCGCCAACGACAGCGGCGGCAATCGCGAGCTCGTCGAGGACGGAGTGACGGGCTATCTGGTGGCGTCCGGCGATGCCCGAGCGGTCGCCGGACGCCTCGAACAGCTGCGCGGCTCGTCCGGCCGGGCGGCCATGGGCGCAGCCGGCCGGGAGCGCCTGCTGCGTGACTTCTCGCTCCCGGCCATGGTGGAGGCCTACGTGCGCATCTACGACGGACTCGTGGGAGGGCAGGCGTGACCGGCGACGGCTGCGCAGGGATGGCGGCCGCGCCGCCGAAATGGCCTGGACGGCGCGCGGCGGCGCTCGCCCATGCTCGCGGTCTCGCGGTTTCTGCCGATATGCTTGCTGAGGCGGGCGTTTGTGCACGCTCCCTGTGCGGAATCACCTGTTCGCGACCCGGATGCAGTGACTGAGGATGGCGGAGAAGGACACAGAAGGACTATCGCTCGGCGCCTACCTGCGCGTGGTGCTGCGCTGGAAGTGGCTCGTCATCGTCGTCACGCTGGCGATCGCGGTCCTCGGTACCGCGTACACGTGGACCCGCACGCCGATGTACTCCGCCACGGCTACGCTGCTCTACGTCACCCAGATCGACATCGCCGATCCGCTGGGCACCACCTTCGTTGACAAGACGGCGCAGCAGGCGGAGATCGAGAGCGTGCCCACCGTCATCGGCAGCGCACGGGTGCGTGAGTCGGCAGAGGCGCTCATGGAGCCGGCCAACGTCGAGGCCGGGTACGGCGTGGGTGTGACGCTCCAGCCCGGCCTCAACAGCGGCTACTCGAACATCGTCGGCATCGACGGCACCTCGGCCAAGCCGGAGGCCGCGGCGGACGCCGCCAACTCCTACGCGCAGGCGTTCGTCGAGTGGAACAGGGAGAGCGCCCGCGCCCAGGTGGCCGACGCCATCGACGTGGTGCAGGACCGCATCGACACGTACACGACCGAGGAATCGAGGCAGACCACCGAGTACCTTTCGCTGCAGCAGCGACTGCAGGACCTGCAGCTCCTCGAGGCGGCCACGCAGAGCAGTTTCAAGATCATCACGTCCGCGTCCGTCCCGTCGGCGCCCTACGAGCCCGACAAGCCGCGTGGCCTGGTGCTCGCCCTGGCGGCGGGGCTGGTGTTCGGCGTCGCGCTGGCGTTCCTCTTCGAGCAGTTCGACACCCGGGTGCGTGGAGAGGAGCAGGTCGTCGAGGAACTGGACCTGCCGGTCATCGCCCACGTACCCCCGCTCGGGCGGCGCGGCCGCGACGGCAGCGTCCTCCAGATGCTCGCCGATCCCGCCGGCCCCGCGGCCGAGTCGTATCGCCTCCTGCGAAGCAACCTCGAGTTCACGGCCGTGGACGCACCCGTTCGGACACTCCTGATCTCGAGCTCGTTGCAGGGCGAGGGCAAGAGCGTGATCAGCTGCAATCTCGCCGTCTCCATGGCCCTCGCCGGCAAGCGCGTGGTGCTGGTCGACGCGGACCTCCGCGGGCCGCACGTGCACTCGTACATGGGCATCCCCAACGCGAAGGGCGTCTCCACGCTGATGGCCCGTCGCGACGACATCAAGGACGCCCTGGTCCCGGTGCGCCTTGACGCGAGCCAGGCCCGCAACGGTTCCATCGTGATGACCACCCAGACGGCGGGCGACGTGACGCGTGTCAAGATGGGCGTCGCCTCGGCGGACCGCTCCGGGGACTGGCTCTGGCCGGACAGCGACCAGGGCGCACCGATGCTCAGCGTCCTTCCCAGCGGTCCCGTCCCACCCAACCCCGGCGAGATCGTCGCCTCGACCCGGTTCGCCGACATCCTCGACGTGCTCGCCAAGGACGCCGACATCGTCATCGTCGACGCGCCGGCCATGCTGCCGGTGGGCGACACCGCAGCGCTGGCGCCTCACGTGGACGCGCTGGCCTACGTCGCCAATCCCGACATGCTTCGGCGCCCGAGCCTCGAGCAGGCGCGCGTGCAGCTCGGTCATCTGCCCTGCCGGATCCTGGGCCTCGTGATCGTGGCGAACAAGCGCGGCCAGGGGTACTACGGCTACTACACCGCGGACGGCGCTTCGTCGCAATCACGCCGCCGCGTGCAACAGCGCGTATGAGCGCCGCCGCCGCCAGGCGGCGGCTCCTGTTCCTCACCGGCTATCCGGCCATCGGGGGACCGCTGCCCAAGCTCGCTCCCCTCATGGTGGACGGCTTCCACAAGGCCTGCTACGACGTGCGTACGCTCGGCTGGAGTGCTCACACGGCCGGGCACGAGTCGGTGGTGAGGAAGGTGCGGGGCCGCGGAGAGGATGTGACGCGCGTGCTGCGCCAGATCCGCGCCTGGCGGCCCGACGCCCTGTACGTGAACACCGCGCACAACCCCTCCGCGCTCGTGCGCGACCTGCCGCTGGCGCTCGCCACCTCCGGGTGGCGGCCGCCCTTCGTGCTGCACTTCCACGGGAGCGAGAGCCACCGCCTGGTGGCCTCAGGTCACGCTGCCCTCAAGGCCGCGTCTCGTGCCCTGGTGACGCGCACGGACTCGGTGCTGCTGCTGTCGCACGAAGAGCACCGGGAGTGGCGGCGCTTCTGTCCGGAAGCCCGGTACGACGTGGTGATCAACCCGTTCGTGCCGGAGGGCCGCGCCGCCGCGTGCGCCGCGCCGCGCGGCGGCGATGAGCCGCGGTTCTTCTTCGTGGCGCGGCTCATCCCCGAGAAGGGCTGTTTCGACCTCGTCGAGGCCTTCGCCCGCGTCCGGCGCCGATGCGCCTGCCGGCTCGTGGTCGCCGGCCGGGGGCCGGCGCGCGATGAGATGGCGCGCCGCGCCGCGGAACTCGGCGTGCTCGACTCGATCGACCTGCTCGGGTACGTGAGCGGCGAGGGACTCGCCGCGGCGTACAGGACGGCCGACGTCTTCGTCCTGCCGTCCTACTTCCCCGAGGGGTTCCCGCTCGCCGTCATGGAGGCCATGGGCTATGCTCTGCCCGTGATCACGACTCGCATCCGAGGCTGCGCGGACCATCTCGAGGAGGGCGTGAACGCGCTCTTCGTGCCTGCGCGCGACCCTTCCGCCCTCACCACCGCCATGGAGCGGCTGGCCGGGGACGGGCGGCTCCGTGAGTCGATGGGGCGGGCCAACGCGACCAAGGTGCAGGACTTCGCCCCGGGCCGGGTCATGCCCACCTACCTCGATGTCCTGGACGCCGTGATCGGCGGGGCTTCTGCATGAGGGTCTGGTCGCGCACCATCCTGACCACCCGGGTGGAGCCCGTCGGCGTCACCGACGCGGCCGAGATGGTGCGGGTGTGGTCCGAGGGCGGCGCCGGCAAGGTCGTCTGCGCCGCCAACGTGCACATGGTCATGACGGCGTGGGACGACCCGTCGTTCGCCGAGGAGCTCAACGGGTCGGACCTCACCGTGTGCGACGGGCGGCCTCTCTACCTCATCTGCCGCCTCGCCGGAGACCGCCGCGCCAAGCACACGCGCGGCCTCGACCTCATGCTCACCGTGTGCGACGTCGCCGTGCGGCACAAGATACCGGTGGGCATCTACGGCGGCCGTCCCGATGTGCTGGAGGCGGTCGAGCGGCGGCTCAGGGCCGGCTACAAGGACCTCGACATCGTGTACCGGTACTCGCCGCCGTTCCGTCCGCTCACGCCGGAGGAGGACGAAGCGGAGATCGAGGCCATGAAAGCGGCCGGCGTCCGCATCCTGTTCGTCGCGCTTGGCTGCCCCAAGCAGGAGCGCTGGATGCTCGAGCATCGTGACCGGCTGCCGGCGACCATGCTGGGCATCGGCGCCGCGGTCGACTTCGTCACGGGCACGGTCAAGCCGGCCGGGCGGCTCACGCAGAAGGCAGGCCTGGAGTGGCTCCACCGCCTGCGCAAGGAGCCCGGTCGGCTCTGGTGGCGGTACGCGAGCACCAACACACGCTTCCTGGCGCTCGCGGCGGCGCAGCTGCTCCGCGAACGCCGCCGCTGACGGCAGCGCTGCCGCGCCGACGAGCTCGGGCGTTGCGACCGCGTACAGGGTCGGCGCCCGGCAGGCTCATGGGGAAGAGGCAGCCGTGGACTCGCGCGCAGGCTCGCCGTTCCGTTCCACGGTGGGGCAAGCCGTCGGAAGCCTGCACAGGCGCCAGAGCGAGCAGGCGTAGGCCGCCAGCAGCAGCGTGTTGCGGGCCACGACGATGGCCAGCGGCCAGGGCTGCATGTCCAGCAGGTTCCAGTAGAGGGCGGGGAACTCCGCGTGGGTGAGGGCGAGGGCCAGTCCGCAGAGGACGGCCAGCCAGCGGTCCCGGGCGGCGACGAGAGCCCACGCCGGCAGGATCCAGATGAAGTACTGCGGCGAAAGCACCTTGCCGAACGTCATGAGCGCGAGCAGCAGCGCCAGCACGACGATGGCCAGGTCGGCCGGCGCCGTGCGCAGGCGCGCACGGCGCTGCCACGCGAAGAAGTAGACGGCGGCCACGGCGAGGAGCGTCAGGCCGCCGGACATGTCGGCGGCGAGGCCGACGCCCGGGGCGACCAGCGAGTGCGAGCCGTGGCTCCACGCCCACGACGCCCAGTCCGCCCCCAGCAGCTGGCCGAGCAGCTGTGGCGTACCGAGCACGCTCTCGATCTGGAGCGGCCGCTCCAGGTGGTACTGGAACACGTGCCATACGCCGGACCACGACTTGACCACGTAGGGCAGGAACGGCGCGGCGGCCGCGGCGCCGAAGGCGACCAGCGGCCAGCCCCACCGTCGCGGCCGTCCGGCCAGCAGCAGGACCAGCGGCAGCAGCGCCAGCGGCGTGAGCTTGAGGGCGAACCCCATGCCGAGGACGAAGGCGGCGGCCGAGTACCAGCGTTGGGTGAGGCAGAGGATGAAGACCGCGATCAGCAGCGCAACGGCGACGTCGTAGCGGTTGATCACGATGGTGCCGATGAGGGCGACGCCCACGGGGTACAGCACCGCGGCGACGTAGGCGCGGCCGCCGCGGGGCCAGAGCCTGCAGGCGGTGTAGGCCGTGACGGCGCCGGTGCCGGCGGTGATCGCGCCCATCAGGATGTTGAACCAGATGCCGTAGAGGCTCTCGCTGCCGGTGTGTCCCGGGACGCGGAACAGGGCGACGGCGAGCGGCGGGTACTCCACCTGGAAGGTCGGCGTGAAGGGCGCATCGCCGGCGGCGATCCGCGAGGCGTACCCCCAGTACACGGGCAGGTCGGTGATGTCGTGCATGCCGTACCAGAGGTTGGGGAAGAGGACGCCGATCACGAGCAGGGTGAGGAACGACGAGGCCAGCGCGGCGAACCAGGGGCTCGGCGCCGGCGCCCCGGGCGACCGCTCAGTGATCCTCACGGAAGCTCCAGAGTTTGTTGACGAAGAAGTTGAAAGGCAGCACGCAGAGGATCGCCAGGCCCTGGCTGACGAGGACGTCGATGTCGAGCCGGCCCCGGAAAAGCCAGAACGCCAGCTCGTTCAGCGCGAGGCCACAACAACTGACGATGAAGAACTTGAGGAACTGCGTCGTGAAGCTGCCCGTGGCGCGGAACGTCCACCAGCGGTTCAGCAGGTAGTTGTTGACGACGGCGATGCAGAAGGCGAGACCGCTGGCGAAGATCTCGACGCCGAAGGTCGGATCCCCGACGAGGTGGCCCCAGGCGAACAGCGTCGACTTGAGGACCGCGAGGTTGACCACCGTCCCGACGGTGCCCACCACCGAGAACTTGACGAACTGGCGGCCGCTCTCTTCGAATCGAGCGTCCATGCGGTCAGGCCTCCGCGGCCGCGGCGGGGAGCTTCCAGACCGTCACCGCCGCGGCCACGGCGGCTCCGACGAGGACCACGTTGCGCACAACGACGACGTAGACGGGACCCGGCTCCAGGTCGACCATGCGCCAGTAGAGGCCGGGGAACTCGACCTGGGTGACCGCGATGGCGGCCAGCGTGAGGATCCCGGTGAGGCGCTGGAGGCTGCCCCTGCCGACCAGCACCAGCGCGACCAGCGGGAAGGTCCAGCACAGGAACTGGGGCGAGAGCACCTTGTTCGCCACGGTGAAGGCCAGGACGCAGGCCAGCGCCGCGGCGGGGATGTGCTCAGGCACCGTCCGCAGCAGCTCCCGACGGCGCCAGACGAGCACGTAGACCCCTGCCACCAGCAGCAGGCCCAGCCACACGGAGAGCCGGGCGACGACCTCGCTGCCCGGTCCCGCCAGCGACTGGGAGCCGAACGACGAGCCGGTCCCGATACCCCAGGCGCCCATCGATCCGGCGATGAGGTACGGGGTGCCGGGCACGCTCTCGATCTGCAGCGGCCGCTGGGCATGATAGGTGATCACGTTGGTCAGGCCGTCCCAGCGGCCCAGGAACGGGAGGAGCGGCACGGCGGCGAACACGAGGAAGCCGGCGAGGGCGTAGAGGGCGCGCCGGCGCGTGCCGGCTACGATGAGCGCCAGCGGCAGGAGCAGGCCCGGCGTGAGCTTGAGCGCCACGCCGACGCCGAGCGCGGCGCCCGCTGCGGTCGTGTGGCGCCGCGCCAGGAAGAACAGGGCGGCGGCGAGCGTGAGCGCGACCGCCACGTCGTACCGGTTGGCGGTGATGGCGCCCGCGGCCAGCACGGCGGCGGCGTAGGCGCCGCAGGCTGCGAGCGGGCGGGCGAGGCCGCGCCAGACGGCGGCGGCGGTCGCGCCGGTGAGCGCCGCCGCCGCCGTGCACAGGAGGATCATCTCGGCGGCGAACCAGGTGGGGTAGGCGGCGGGATCGCCGCGGTAGGGGAGCGTGAAGAGCGGTAGTGCCAGCGGCGGATACTCGAAGGAGAAGTCGCGGTACACCGCGAGGCCGGCGGCCACCTTCTGCGCGTAGTCGAGGTAGACGCCGATGTCCGAGACGTCGAAGAAGCCGTACCACGGGCCTCCGCTGCGCAGCAGCCAGATGAGGAGTGCCCACGCGACTGCCTGGAAGGAGACCGCTGCTGCGACGACGAGGGACGTCTGGCCCGCGGGCCTCGTGGCCGGATCGAGGAGCGCCGGCTCGGCCGCGCCGGCCGGCGCCGGCCGGACCGCACTGCGACTCCGGCCGCTCACCGGCTCGCCAGCCACGCGTCGACCTCGTCGAGTACGAGTCCGAAGTCGGTGAGCGGACGCCAGTCGAGCCCCTCCTGCTCGCAGCGCTCGGCCAGGTGACCGCGCGCGAACACGAGGTCGGCCTCGCGCGCGGGGCACAGGTCGCTCGGTCCGTCGCCGAACACGAGCACGACGTCACCGGGGCGACGAAGGCGGTGCAGGATCGCCGCCTTGCAGCAGTCCGGCCCGCATCGCGGACAGCCGCCCAGCGCGTCGCTGAACTCGAGATGGTACGGCGGGCCGTCGTCCGGGCCCTCGCCGACCAGCTCGCTGGCGAACAGCCGGACGGGCGGCAGGTCGAGGCGCTCCCAGAACGCCTCGATCGCCTCGCGGATGCCGGCGCTGACGATGGCGGCCTCGCCGCCGCGCTCCAGCAGGCGCGTGATGAACTCGCGGAGGCCGGGCATTGGCTCGGGGGCCTCGAGCAGGCGCCGGACGACCTCCGGCCGCGGCGCCCGGATGAGCGCGACCTGCCGGTCGAACACGTCGGCGTGGCTCATCCGGTCGCTGCACGCCTCCTCCTCGAGCTTCCACCAGGGGTCTCCTACGAACGGCTGCAGAGCCACCTCGTTGCACTCGTGCGTCGTCATGGTGCCGTCGTAGTCGAGGAGGGCGAGGAGACGCGGGCTCCGCGTGCCCGCTCGTGTGGGGTCTCCGGTCATGCGGGAGAGTGTACACGGGCCGGCCGCGAGCCGTCGCCGGCCGGCCCGCCAGGGCACGTCTGGTAGAATCGCTTGCCCGGTCCGTATCAGCAGAAAGCGAGTCTTGTGGACAGTCACCGCAGGCAGCCCATCGAGGGGGGCGGCGAAGGGCCCCTCAGTGACAGCCGGCCCCGGTTCAAGGACGTCTCCGCCCGCGTCGACTTCCCGACGCTGGACGCGCGCATCCTCGAGTTCTGGAAGGCCAACGACATCTTCCACAGGAGCCTCGCGGGCCGCGAAAATGCGCCGCTCTTCGTCTTCTACGAGGGGCCGCCGACGGCGAACGGCAGGCCGGGTTCCCACCACGTCATCTCGAGGATCTTCAAGGACCTCTTCCCGCGGTACAAGACCATGCGCGGCTATCGAGTGCCGCGCAAGGCCGGGTGGGACACCCACGGGCTGCCCGTGGAGCTCGAGGTGGAGCGCCGGCTTGGGATCGACGGCAAGGAGCAGATCGAGGCCTACGGCGTCGCCGAGTTCAACCGGCTCTGCCGCGAGAGCGTCACCACGTACCTGGAGGAGTGGG
The DNA here is from genome assembly GCA_012514235.1 of Actinomycetota bacterium. Lineage (GTDB taxonomy): Bacteria > Actinomycetota > Thermoleophilia > UBA2241 > UBA2241 > CAIXSE01. The sequence goes on along the minus strand of JAAZAR010000130.1, from coordinate 844 downwards.
AGCGCTTCACCGAGCGCATCGGGTTCTGGGTCGACCTGGACGACGCCTACTACACGTACACCAACGACTACATCGAGTCGGTGTGGGCGCTGCTGCGGCGCATCTGGGACAAGGACCTGCTGTACCAGGGCTTCAAGGTGGTGCCGTACTGCCCCCGCTGCGGCACGGCGATCAGCAGCCACGAGGTGGCGCAGGGCTACAAGGACGTCACCGAGGACTCGATCTACGTGCGCTTCCCGCTCACGCCGGAGGCGGCGGAGCGGGTGTCGGAGGGCGTCGCCGGCGCCGGGGAGGACGGCGAGGCCAAGCCCGTCTCGCTCGCCGTCTGGACCACCACGCCGTGGACCCTCATCAGCAACGTCGCCGCCGCGGTGCATCCGGACGTGCCCTATGCGCTCGTGGAGAGCCGCGGCGACCGCTTCATCCTCGCACGCGACCTCGTCGAGCCCGTCCTCGGCAAGAAGGCCGAGGTGCTGCGCGAGCTGCGCGGCTCGGAGCTCCTCGGCCTGGAGTACGAGCCGCTGTTCGACTTCATGAAGATCGACAAGCGCGCCCACTTCGTCGTCGGCGACGACTACGTCACGACCACTGACGGTACCGGCATCGTGCACATCGCGCCCGCGTTCGGCGAGGCCGACATGCGCGTCGGCTTGGACAACGACCTCCCGGTGGTGAACGCCGTCGACACCGAGGGCAGGTTCGTCGCCGAGGTCACGCCGTGGGCCGGGGTCTTCGTCAAGGACGCGGACCCGGCCATCACGCACGAGCTCAAGCACCGCGGCCGGCTGCTCGGCGTGGAGCCGTACGAGCACAGCTATCCATTCTGCTGGCGCTGCGACACGCC
>JAAZAR010000142.1 GCA_012514235.1 Actinomycetota bacterium | reverse complement strand
CGGCGCGATGCTGGCCGCCGTGCGTCCCGTGGGCGGCGGCCAGAAGCTCGCCGCGCTCGAGGAGATCGTCGCCGCCGAGGGCGTCGAGGGCGGCGGCGTCATGTACGTCGGCGACTCGATCACGGACGCGCCGCCGCTCGAGGCCGTCAAGGCCTGGGGCGGCGCCAGCCTGAGCTTCAACGGCAACGGCTACGCCATCGCGGCGGCCGAGTTCGCCGCCGCGAGCCCGGACGCCGAGGTGCAGGCGCAGCTGGCGCAGGCGTTCGCTGAGGGCGGCCGGGACGCCGTGGAGGCCGCCGTCCGCGCCTGGCCGAAGCCCAAGAAGGGCACGCGGCCGCGCGGCAGGGCGCGCGCCACCGTGGGCCTGGTGGCCGAGGAGCGCGAGAAGCTCGCCGAGGCCTCTGCCGCCGCGCGACGGAGCGTCCGCGGCGAGCGCGTCGCTCGCCTCGGCTGACCTACCCGCCACGATGACGTCCGGCCTGCCCCCGTCACCACCTCCCGCGCCGGCGCGGCCTTCCTCCGCTCCCGGCCTCGAACGCCCTCCGGCCCTCCGGATGACGGGCGTCACCGTATGGGAGTGGGACGACCGCCTGGGTCGGCGGCTGCCCATCCTCACCGACCTCGACTGGAGCGTCGGCGCCGGCGAGCAGTGGGCCGTGCTGGGCCCCAACGGCGCCGGCAAGTCGACCCTGCTGGACGTAGGCGCCGGGATGCGACACCCGAGCCGCGGCGAGGTCGAGATCCTGGGAGAGACCGTCGGCCGGGTTGATCTGCGCGTCCTGCGCGAGCGCATCGGCCACGTGGACGTGAAGACCGAGGAGGCCTTCTCGGCACGGATGACCGCGTGGGGCGTGGTGCTCACCGGCGTCACCGGGACCATCCAGGTGCTGGAGGACCGTCTCGGCACCGACGACAGGGAGAGGGCGGCGCAGCTGCTGGAGCAGTTCGGCTGCGCCGCCGTCGCCGACCACGCCTTCGCTTCGTGCTCGCAGGGAGAGCGGCGGCGCATCCTGCTGGCCCGCGCCTTGATGCGCCGCCCGCAGCTCCTGCTCCTCGACGAACCGTCCGGCGGTCTGGACCTGCCCGGCCGGGAGGCGCTGCTCGCGGCGCTCGCCGTGCTCGCCGGCGAGCAGCCCGCCCCGGCCGTCGTGCTCGTGACCCACCACCTCGAGGAGCTGCCCCCGTCGATCACGCACGCGCTGCTGCTCCGGGACGGGAGCGCGGTCGCCTGCGGCGCCGCCCCCGCCGTCCTCGCCGACGAGCCGCTCAGCGCCTGCTTCGGCGTGCCGGTCCGCGCGTCGCGCGCGGGCGGCCGCTGGGCCGCGCGCGCCACCCCCAGCTGGTAGCGTCCGGCAGCCCATCCGGCACCCGGCAGCGCATCTCGCACCTTCGGGCCAGGCAGCCCGACCACCCGTACGCCCGTATGTTGACCGGTCCCGACCCCGGGCCGTACCGTACTTTGTACGCCTTACACTGTACGGTACGGCATCGCACGGGAGGACCTCATGCCGGTCGCCGAGGAAGCACCACCGAAGCGCGCTCACCTGACCCGCGACCGCATCGTCGAGCTCGCCCTGGAGATCATCGACGAGGACGGTCTGGATGCCCTCACCGTGCGCCGGCTCGCGGCGGCCGCCGGCGTCCAGCCCATGAGCCTGTACCACCACTTCCCCAACAAGCACGCGATCCTGGACGCCGTGAGCGAGAAGATCGCGGCGGCGGCGCTCGGTGCCTCACCGCCCCACCCCCGCTGGCAGGGACGGGTGCGCCAGCTCTTCCTGGGCCTGCATGCGCTCACGGAGGCGCACCCGCGGGCGCTGCCGCTCATCTCGACGGCGGTCGTGCGCACGCCCAGCGGACGCCGCTGGATGGAGGAGCTGATGCGCACGCTGCTCGGCGCGGGCTTCAGCGAGGACCGCGCCGCGACCGTGTACCACGTGCTCGGCGCGTACACGCTCGGCCTGGGCTTCGCGAGGATGCTGGGCGACGAGGTGCAGACCTCGGACATCGTCGCCCAGCTCGTCGGCCACTGGGCCGACTACCCCAACATGATGCGCGTCGGCATGCGGCTGGCCGTGTGGGACCGGCCCGGCGAGTTCGAGACCGGCCTCGACGTGCTGCTCGCCCACTTCGCCGACCGGCCCGGCGGGCGGGCCTGAGGCGGCCTTCCGCCGACGCCTCGGGAAAACGACTCAGCAAGGCGCGTCGCCGGGGTACACTCGTCATGAGCCTGTTCGGTAGTACGACGTGGTTGAAGCAAGCGTGCAGCCGCCTTCGACCCGGTCGCGCGAGTCCGGCGACCGGGCGGGCGGGGACCGACCCCAGCAGGAGGTCACCGTGGGACTTATGGACGACGCCAGGAAGATGGCGGACGAGGCCGCGGCACGGGCGAAGGAGCTTGCCGCGGAGGCCAAAGAGAAGTCGGGCCCGACCCTCGACCAGGCCAAGGCAAAGGCCAGCGAATGGGGCGAGAAGGCCAAGCCCGCCGGAGAGAGGGCGAAGGCTGAGGCGGCCGAGCTGATCGAGAAGGCGAAGGCCCAGGGCGCCGAACTGATCGAGAAGGCCAGAGCGCAGGGTCCCGAGTACCTCGAGAAGGCCAAGGCGCAGGCCGCCGAACTGCTCGAGAAGGCGCAGAAGCAAGCCAGCGAACTGCTCGCCAAGGCACGAGGCAAGGCCGACTGAGGCGCGGGGCAGCACGACGCATGACCGCATGCTGAGCGACGCGCTCGCGGCCGGCCCTGACGGCCGGCCGCGCTGCTTCTGGGCGGTGGGCGGCGCCCCCGAGTACGTCGCCTACCACGACGATGAGTGGGGGCGCCCCGTCCTCAGCGACGACGGCCTGTTCGAGCGCCTCACGCTGGAGGCGTTCCAGTCCGGTCTGTCGTGGCTCACCATCCTGCGCAAGCGCCCGGCGTTCCGGGCCGCGTTCGCAGGATTCGACGTGGAGAAGGTGGCGCGGTTCGGCGACGCCGACCGCGCCCGCCTGCTGGCGGACGCCGGCATCGTGCGCAACCGCCTCAAGATCGAGGCGGCGCTCGCCAACGCCCGCGCCGCGCTGTCGCTGATCGAAGAGTGCGGCTCGCTGGCGGCGTTCTTCTGGCGCTTCCGGCCGGAGACCCATCGCTCGCCGCGGACGCGTGCCGACTGGGTCGGCGAGACGGCGGAGTCGACGGCGCTGGGGAGGGAGCTCAAGAGGCGTGGCTTCCGCTTCGTCGGCCCGACGACCGCCTACTCGACGATGCAGGCGGCCGGCATCGTCAACGACCACGCCGAAGGCTGCTGCGTGCACAGCGCGGTCGCAGCCGAGCAGGCGCAGGCGGCGGCGCGCTTCTCCTGACGGCCGCGCCGCCGCCCTCCCTGCAGACCCGGAACTGCAGCCCGGATCCAGCCGTCTCATGTGCGGGACGGCCGGCCCCAGGCCGGGGCCGGCCGTCCCGCACTCGCCTACCGTCCGATCGTCTAGCGGACGTGGATGTAGCGATAGGCGCTGTAGGTGCTGCTGTTCAAGCTGTCGTTCGCATGATACGCACGGATGCGCCAGATCCCCCGCGTCAGCTTGACCTTCGCGGTGTACTTTGAGAAGGCCTTGAAGTTGGAGGTCTTGGCGCGGAACCCGCGCTTGACGACCCACTTGCCCCGCTGCAGGCGCTCCGCCTTCACGACGATCTGCTTGGAGCCGGCCGCATGGCGCGGCTTGAGCGTGCCCGTACTCGTGAACGCCTTTCCGCCGCGGGCCGCTCGGCCGGCGCTTGGCCGGGAGAGATACACGCCCGGGATCACCTTGACGGGCTCGCTGATCTGAGGCTCGTAGACGTCGGTCTTGCCCTCGTAGACGAAGCGATAGTACGTGGTGACGAGAGGCACCACCTCATGGGTCACCACACCCTCCTCGTCGGTGACGAGATCGACCACGTCCGTCCAGGTCACGCCGTCGGGGGACGTCTGCAGCCGGACTGTCTCCCCCGTCACGAGCGGTCCGGAGCCGGACTCGCTGCGCAGGGCGCCGGAGACAAGGGTGCGCTGGTTGTAACGCGGCTTCTCGATCGACAGCGCTGCGCTCAGATGCGTCGGCACAGTCGGCGGAATGACGCTGAAGGTGGCTGACGTAGGTGTCTCCACGTTGCCGGCAACGTCCACTGAGCGATAGGCGATGGTGTGCTGCCCGAGCTCCGCGACCGTCGCCGTAGTGCCCGCGGTCCAAGGACCGCCGTCAAGACTGTACTCCGTCCGTTCGACGCCGCTCCAGTCGTCGGTCGCCGCGAACTCGATGGCGGCCGGCGTGATGTACGTCTCCCCCACGCCGGCAACCGTGACCGGTGGAGTCACGTCGTCGGCGCTGATGGAGAGCGCGTATGGTCCCGCCACGGCTCCTGTTCCGCCGCGGACGAGGACGTAGAGCGCGCCGTCCGCAGTCGCCTGGAACGCCAGTCGCGAGAACGCTCCGGCGCCGCCGTCGTCATTGGCCTGGAGACGGGTCCCGGTCGGGGAGAACACCTCGATGTACGTGTCGATCGAGTCGTCGCCCGACGTCTCGAACGTGTACGTGGTGCCCTGACGAGCGTCGATCGTGATCCAGTCGTGGTCACCGGGCGTCAGCGTCCGCTGCTGGACCGCGTCGGCGCTCACGTTCGTGGCGCTGCCGGTCGTATCGTCCGGTTCGAAGCCGTCGATACCCAGCGGAGCGAGCGACGCATTGATGTTCGCGGTCACGTTCTGGGCCGTCACCACGACGTCGGCCCCGTTCTCCGCAGCCAACACATACGGTGCGTCGTCGTACGTCTCCGGCAGGTAAGAGCCGAGCTCGTCCCGATAGCGGACCTTGTACGTACCCGGGACGAGACCATCGAGGCGGTAGTTGCCCCCACCATCGGTGTAGTCGAGACTCGCCTGCTCCCAGCTCTCACCGACCAGGTGATAGGCGCTGACGGCCACACCCTGGAGCACTTCTCCCGTCCCGTCGCGCATGACTCGACCGGAGATGCTGCCGAGCTCCGTCGGGTCGCCGGTCGCCTGTGGGTCCATGCCGAGGAACCGCGGGATGGTGGCCTCTGCGCCGGAGGCTCCGGTCGCCATGAGCTCGAACGAACGATCGGACCCTGGGACCCGGCCGTTGGCACCTTCGGGAAGGATGAGCTGCGGGTGGTCGAACGGCGCGGCATCCTTCGCCACGCGAGGGTCGGTCAGGCCGTGAGACAGGAACGCGACCAGAGCCTCGATGCGCTGCTCGGCGGTCACGGTGGAGCCGGGCAGCGGCGGCCCGTTCACGTCCAGACCGGGGATGGGAGCGATATCGGCATCACGGTGAGCGGCGTTCGTGATCGGGAAGTCGCCGCCGCGAGCGTAGAACTCGACGACCTGCCGCAGGGTGGCGACCCCACCGGTGTGGAAATACGGTCCCTGGAACTCCTGGTTGCGCAGATTGGGGACCTTGAACGCGCCCCGTGTGACCGGGTTGAGCGAAGCCGTCGGGATGCCGTTCACGATCGCCACGAGCTGACCGTTGGGCAGCGGTGCCGACAACGGGACCTCGATCGCGTTGGCCGGGTCGGGGATGAGCGGTACGAACTCGGTGACGTCGGCGTCCGCGACAGGGTCCAGAGCCCCCTGACGGATCAGGTCAGCGAGCGCCGTGTAGGCAAGCGGCAGGCCGTCAGGGAAGCCCGCAGTCGGGGGTCCGGCGTTGGCACGCGAGAGATCCTCGCCCGTCGGCCGGATCCCGATGTTGTAGAAGCCGACGTCGTACAGCCCGAAGCCCGCGAGGAAGTCCGGGTTGTCCAGGAAGAACTGCGGGGTCAGATTGAACGTGCCGGGGATGTCAGGATCCTCGTACGGAGCGAGGATCGCCGGATCGACGGGGTTGAAGATCCCGAACGGCATCGGCTCGATGAGGGCGTTCGGGACCACCACGTTCTCGAGGTCCGTGGGTCCGCCGCGCGCAATGACCGGGGCGAAGGTCACGGGATCGATCGCGCCGGCGAGACGGACGTTGTGATTGGTCGTCTCGGGCAGGATGTGGCAGTTGAAGCAGCCGCCGTTCACCAGGCCCGGCGCCAGCGGATCGACGATCGGCGCCGGGTTGAAGTTCTGCCCGGAGAGGTTGGTCCCCTGGAAGATGTCGAGCCCGAGCAGCTCCTGCTGGGTGAGGGCGGTCGGATCCGGGGCGATCGTCCTGCCGCCTTCGCGCACGGCCGCCGTGGTGCCTGCGAACCGGTCGAACGGCGTGTCGTCCGCGATCAGGGACGCCTGGTACATCTGCATCGACAGCCCGAAGAACAGGGCGAAGTTCGCCCGCACCTGCTCGGGTCCGCCGTTCCACCACTCCTCCCGGAACGTGTTCCGGATCAGCTCGAGGTAGGTGAGGTCGGCGCCGGGCGTGCTGAGACTCTTGGTGCCCTTGACGTCGTCGAGCTCTCCGGTGTTGCCGAAGAGGTAGTCCGCCTTGGCGTACGGACCCAGGACGCTGTCGTCCGGATGGACCACCTGGAGGCCGAGGACCTTCGTCGCCGGATCGAGCATCTTGTCTGCGAGTTCCGGGAAGCTGCGGAAGGTGCCGGCCATCTCGAAATGGCTGAGCGGAGGACCGACTGCCTGGGAGGCGTGCGAGGCGAACGGGATGCGCACCTTGACCTCGCGAAGGTCGGGTGCGGCGGCGGTGCCGAAGTTCCGCGTCACCGTCGCCTCGCGGTCACGGAATCCGAAGGGGTTCTGGCCGTTGAAGATGAAGCTCGCGCGCCCGTCCCAGAACATGTCGACGCTGAAGGCCGCGTTGATCATCGTGGGCGCGTTGCGAGGCTCCACACGGCGCTGGTTGGCGCCGTTGAAATTGAACACGCCGTCGTTGAACGGCCACGGCAGGTCCAGCTCACGCACGCCCTGGGACGACATGACGTCGTTGGTGTCCCGGAGAGTCCCGGCCAGATCGTCCAGCACGGGGGCCGTGGGGTCCTCGCGGAGGTGGAAGGGGAAGTGTTTGGGGACGAGCCGGTTGTTCGGGCCGAAGCGGAAGTTCCACGGCGCGTCGTTCGGTCCGGCGACGCCGGCCGACCGCGATCGTACCGGGGGCTCTCTGACGTCCGAATGGTCTGCTCATCTGGCATCCTTTCGTGCGGGGCCGGGCGTTTAGTGCGGCCATGCTATCAACTACGCAAAACGTCTTGGCAAGGCTAGTCCGTATATAGGAGTACCAGTGGAGGGTGGGGGGTGAGCTTGCCCCGTCCAATTCCTCCCGAATGGGCTTTCCTATAGGCTTGTACTACAGAGCGAGGCGGATCGGGGACGCATCGCGAGGGGTAGGCGGCCGTAAGGAGCAGACAGGTGAAGGTCAAGCGAGCACTTATCTCCGTGTTCAACAAGAGTGGCGTCGAGTCGTTCGCCAAGGGCCTCACCGATTTGGGAGTCACCGTCATCTCCACCGGGGGCACGGCCAGGCTGCTCAAGGACTCGGGCATCCCCGTGACGCTCGTCGAGGAGGTCACGGGGTTCCCGGAGATGCTCGACGGCCGCGTCAAGACCATGCATCCACGTCTCATGGCCGGCGTCCTTGCGCGCCGCGACGTGCCGGAGCACATGTAGACCATCGCCGCGCACGACATCGAGCCCATCGACATGGTCGTCTGCAGCCTCTACCCGTTCGAGGAGGTCG
>JAAZAR010000016.1 GCA_012514235.1 Actinomycetota bacterium | reverse complement strand
CCGCCATCGGCGCCGCGCGCCGCTGGCGCGTCGGTCTGCTGACCAAGTCCACGTTCGAGGAGACGACGACGTTCCTCGCCCAGGGCGGCATCGCCGCCGCCATCGGCGAGGGTGACTCGCCGGAGCTCCACCTGCAGGACACGCTGAGCGCCGGCGCCGGCCTCTGTGACGAAGAGGCGGTCCGGGTGCTCGTGAACGAGGGCCCGGACCGCGTGCGCGAGCTCATGGAGATCTGCCCCCGGTTCGACACGGTCGACGGCCAGATCGTGCTCGGACGCGAGGGGGCGCACTCGCTGCCGCGCATCGTGCACGCCGGCGGCGACGCCACCGGCAGCGAGGTCTCGAGCGCCCTCGCCGAGGCCGCCCGCGTCGGCAGCCGGGTGCAGCTCTACGAGGACGAGTTCGTCATCGACCTGCTCACTGTGGACGGGCGCTGCGTGGGGGCGCTCACGCTCAACCTCGCGGACGGCGGACTCACGCTCAACGTCGCCATGGTCACGGTGCTGGCTACCGGGGGCGCCGGGCAGGTCTACGGCAGGACCACGAACCCGCCGGTCGCGACCGGCGACGGCGTGGCCATGGCGTACCGGGCCGGCGCCGCCATCCGCGACCTCGAGTTCGTGCAGTTCCATCCGACGGGCCTCGCCGTGCCCGGCCAGGAGACGGTGCAGCTGGTCACCGAGGCGCTGCGCGGCGAGGGCGCCTATCTGCGCAACGCCGCCGGCGAGCGGTTCATGACGGAGTACGACCCGCGCGGCGAGCTGGCCTCGCGCGACATCGTGGTTCGCGGCATGGTGAGCGAGATGCGGCGAGAGGGGAGCGAGCACGTCTACCTCGACGCGACGCACCTCGAGGCCGCCTGGCTGTACGAGCGGTTCCCGAGCGTCACCGCCGGCCTCCACGAGCACGGGCTCGACCTGGCGAGGGACCTCATCCCCGTCGCGCCCGTGTGCCACTACTTCATCGGCGGCGTGGTCACCGACGTCTGGGGGCGCACGACGGTCCCGGGGTTGTACGCCAGCGGCGAGGTGGCCAGCACCGGCGTGCACGGCGCCAACCGGCTGGCCAGCAACTCGCTGCTCGAGGGCCTCGTGTTCTCGGACCGCGTGGTGCGTGACCTCGACCGCTACATCGGGCGGCTGGGCGAGGATGTGCGCCGCCTGAGCTTCGACATCCGGGAGGCGGACGCGGGGGGCGAGAGCAGCGATGCCGCCGCCGCCCGCATCCGCCTCTGCGACATCATGCAGCGGCGGGTGGGCGTCCTGCGCCATGCGGCCGAGCTGCAGGAGGCGCTGGACGAGCTCGGGACGCTGACGTCGGAGCTGCGCTTCGGCGTGATGGGGGAGGCCGAGTACGAGGTGCTCAACATGCTCACGCTGGGTACGCAGATCGCCAAGTGCGCGCTGCTGCGCGAGGAGTCGCGCGGCGTCCACCTGCGCGAGGACTTCCCCGAGGTGGACGAGAGCTGGCGCAGGCACATCACGCTGAGGTTGCCCGAGCAGGAACGCACGGAGGGCATGAGCAGGGTGTCGCCGCATGAGTGACAGGCCACGTCGCCACGCAGGGGGAGACGCATGAGCGACCGGGCGTATCGCCGCGCGGCGCGCGCGGCCGTCCGCGGCGCGCTTCGCGAGGACCTCGCGGGGTACGGCGACCTCACCGGCGCCGTGTTCGACGGCGCCGGGGCCGGGCGCGTGGTCGCGCGGCAGGCCGGCGTCCTCTCCGGCGTGGTGGCACTCGAGGAGACGGCCCGGCAGGTGGACGCGGCGCTCGCCGTGGAAGTCTTCATCCACGACGGCGAGCGCTTCGAGACGGGGGCGACCATCGCCGAGCTGCGTGGCCCGCTCGCCGCCATCTTCGCCGCCGAGCGTACGGGGCTCAACTTCCTCTGCCGGCTCAGCGGTGTGGCGACGCTCACTGCGGCCTACGTCGCCGAGACCTCCGGCACGGGAGCGCGCATCGCCGCGACGCGCAAGACGACTCCCGGGTTGCGCGCCCTCGAAAAGGAGGCCGTGGTGCACGGGGGAGGCACGCCGCACCGCTTCGGCCTGTTCGACGGTGCCATGATCAAGGACAACCACGTGGCGGCGGCTGGCGGCGTCGCCGCCGCCGTCGAGTGCGTGCGCGCGGGGGCGGCGCACCTGCACGCGCTCGAGGTCGAGGTCGACACCCTCGAGCAGCTGGACGAGGCGCTCGCCGCCGGCGCGACCATCATCCTGCTCGACAACATGGACACCTCCACGGTGCGCGCCGCTGTCGAGCGAGTGGCCGGACGCGCCGTCGTCGAGGTGTCCGGCGGCGTGCGGCTCGAGCGCGTGCGCGAGCTCGCCGAGGCCGGCGTCGACGTCATCTCGGCCGGAGCGCTCACCACGCACGCCTCCTGGATCGACCTCGCCCTCGACCTGGAGGTATGAGCCGTGCTGCTCGTGGTCGACGTCGGCAACACGCAGACGCACATCGGGGTCATCGACGGCGGTGAGGTCCACGACGAGTGGCGCATGGCCACGGTGCGCCACCGCACCAGCGACGAGATCGCCGGCATGCTGCAGGGCTTTTTCTCGCTCAAGGGCGAGCGGCTCAGAGAAGCCGTCGACGAGGTGGGGGTGGCGTCCGTCGTCCCGCGGCTCACGCAGCAGTGGGAGGAGATGTGCGAGAAGCACCTCGGCGTCTCCGCGTTCGTGGTGGGGCCGGGCGCGCGGACGGGGATGCGGATCAAGACGCGCAACCCGGCCGAAGTCGGGGCCGACCGCATCGTCAACGCGGTCGCCGCCTTCGAGACCTACGGAGGCCCCTGCATCGTGGCCGACTACGGCACCGCCACGACGTTCGACGTCATCTCCGCCGACGGCGACTATCTCGGCGGGGCCATCGCCCCGGGCATCGAGGTCTCCCTGGAGGCGCTCACCACGCGCGCCGCGAAGCTGATCAAGGTCGAGCTGGTCGAGCCGGACCACGCCATCGGCAAGTCGACCATCGAGGCCCTCCAGGCCGGGGCCGTGTACGGGTTCGCCGGCGAGGTGGAAGGGGTGGTGCACGCGATCTGGCGCGAACTGGGGGAGGAGTGCCCCGTCATCGCCACCGGCGGCCTTGCCGCCATGATCGCCCGCCACACCGACGTCATCGAGAAGGTCGACGAGTTCCTCACGCTGCGCGGCATTGAGATCGTGATGCGGCGCCAGCAGCGAGGCTGAGGCGGCGGGCGTGTCCGCGCCCTCCCCGCCGCAGGAGCCGGCTCCTCCTCCGACCTCGGGCGAAGCCGGCGACCCGCTGCTTCGGCCCCTCACCATCGGCGGCCTCGCTCTGGACCGCCGGCTCCTCATGGCCCCCATGGCAGGGCTGACCACGCCCGCCTTCAGGCGCAGCGTGCGCCGCTGGGGCGCCGGTCTCGTGTTCACGGAGATGATCTCCGCCTACGGCGTGCACTACGACAACCGGCGCACGCTCGACTACTTCCTGCACACCGAGGACGAGCACCCGCTCGGGTTCCAGCTGTTCGGCGCCGATGCGGACGTGATGGCGGATGCGGCGCGCAGGGCGGTCGAGGCCGGCGCCGACCTCGTGGACCTGAACATGGCCTGTCCGGTGAGAAAGGTCGTCAAGACGGGCGCGGGAGCCGCCCTGCTCGGAGAACCCGACAAAGCGGCCGGCATCGTGACCGCGGTCGTGCGCGCCGTTGAGGGGAGCGGCGTGCCGGTGACCGTGAAGATCCGCTCAGGGCTCCGCGACGGCGACGGGATGGGGAGGGCGGTGGCGGTGCGGCTGGCTGTGGCCGGCGCCGCCGCCGTCTGCATCCATCCCAGGACCGCGGCGCAGCTCTACCGCGGCCGGGCCGATCACGACGTGACGTCCGCCCTGGCCGCGGAGCTGCCCGTCCCCGTGATCGCCTCCGGCGACGTCGACGGGAGGGCCGCGGCCCTGCGCCTGCTGGAGCGCGGCGCCGCGGCGGTCATGCTTGCCCGCGGCGCCGTGGGTGCGCCCTGGCTGTTCGCGCAGGTGCTCGGCGCGGACGAGCCGGCGGCCGCCGAGAAGCTCGCCGAGGTCCGCCGTTTCACGGCGGAGGTCATCGACGAGCTCGGCAGCCGCGCCGTGGGCCACCTGCGTCAGTTCTGGGGCAGGTTCCGCCGTCACGGCGCCCTCGACAAGCCGCTCGCGCTGGAGCTGATGCGGGCGCGCGACCTCGACGCCGTCCGCGCACTGCTCGACCTCTGAGCGGCCGGCGCGGCGGCCCGACGGACCTGGCGGCCCGGCGGCCCGCCGACCCTCATCTGCCCGCCACGTCCACCACCCGCCCAGCCGGCTCACCGCCGCGTCAGTGTTCTCAGAGCGCGGCTTCCAGACCCGGTTCCGAGCCTGTGTCGACGCTCACTGCGGTCCATTTGCGCAAACGCTGGGCATGCCCTATACTTGCTCGCCACT